>NZ_JBBYGR010000007.1:0-47320 GCF_038405005.1 Xanthomonas sp. JL1
CGCCCGCGATACCCCAAGTCCACAATCGCCACCTGCGGGATCACATCCACATCCTGCAGCAGCCCGCGCGCCTGTACCAGTTGCTCGGCCAACGTATCGCCGTCGTAGGGATTGCCGGGAAAACTGCGCGCGCCCACGATCACGCCCTTGCGCGCACTCACCGCAATGCCGACCTTGACGCCACATTCGTAGGGGCTGCTTGCCTTGCCCTTGCTCATGCAGTCCACTTCCGGTGCGTGCAACGCGTAGAGTTTCTGTTTGTCCTTGGGACGCTGTGTCAACAACCGGTGTGCGCGCTCCAACCAGACACCGATGCGCTCACGTACCGACGGTTCCTGCTGGGCCAGCTTGCGTTGCAGATCGCGCAACACCCGTCCCAGGATCGTGCGTTGGTGTCGCGCGCCATCGCGTTATACGGCTGCGGCGTTGGCGCAATGTACTTGCTTGTTGCCGTGCCGGTGGCCGAGCGCATGCCTTGTGCATGCGCTGGCTGCATGTACGCGGCGACACACAGCGCTGACGTTGCCAGCACGATGCATCGCGCGATGGTGGTGATCCTGTCCATGGTGTTCCCCCTGTATGCACTGATCCTAGCCCACGCGCTGCACGCGCGGGCGGATCAGGTCGCTTGTCCGTGCGAGCTTGCGTGCTCGATCACATGGCGCCTTGCTTGCATCGAAGAAAGTGCGTTACCGGGCGGTGCCCAAATCCCCCAGCACATCATCCACCTGCTCAGCCAAGTGCTGCAGGCAATGCGCCCATTGCTGCAGCGGAATGGCCGGCATGCCCATAGCGCCTTCCTCGCGCGTGCGCGGTGTGGCCAAGGTGGCCAGCAGGCGCAGTTGGTCGCGTACGCGCAGCAGGTGGTATTGCGTGCCTTCGGACATCCAGTAGCCGGGTTCGTCGTGCATGCCGCTCTCCTTGCCATGGGCTGGCTCCCGCTGCACAACGCAGCGGGATGCCGGGAGGCTAGAAACCGCAGACAGCCGGCGGGCTTATTCCCCTTGCGGGTGTTGTATTCGCCGCCCTCCCGGCGCAAGAACGCCGAGCCGTGCCAAGCCTTTTGGCCGGACACAAAAAACCCACCAAATTCTCGGAGGTGGGTGCCGCTGTCTGTGTGGAGTTTCTAGGCTCCGCGCGGGAGTGTGCGGGTGGTGGTGGCTAGGGTCAAGTTGCAGCGCTTGCCCTGCGCTAGCGCGCAATGGGCAGACGCACACCGCGTGTTGGGCGTGCATCGGGGGGTGTGAGGTGATGCAATGCAGGTCGTCATCGAGCTCTGATGGCGGCGTGGTGCTCCACACGCGTGCGATCCAGCGGGACAGCCCGCCCTGGCTAGGCTCGTTCATTCCACGCGCCAGCTCTTGCTGCTGCGTCAGCGCCCTTTCCTGCGCAATGGCTTGGTTGGCCGCAAAGAGCTTGTGGTCCGACACCAAGCGAGCAGAACAGTCGGGTGCATCCAACCCCTACAAGAATGCCAACGCCCCGATCAAGTTGGGCGTTGGCGATCGTGCACTATTTGTGCGGCATCACCGCATGCGATGCGGCGGTTGACAGCGCGGCAGGCATCCGCCTGCTTGCGATGCAACCAACTTACTTGGTCGATTTGACAGCGTCGCGCACGTTATCGGCGACTTCGCCGGCCTTGCGCTGCACCTTGCCCACATTTTTTTTCAGCAGCGCCTTCCAGTTCGGTGCTCTTGTCGCCAGTGACACGTGGGGCGAACACCATAGTTTGTGCAGCTTTGGACAAACCATGGTGCATGGCTAGTTGCCGAACTATGGTGTTCTGCTCTGGGCGTACCGTCGATCAGGGGTTCCTCAGCGCTTCCAACGCGTGATCCAAGGCAGTGACTGCATCCACCGCGATGGGGGGGCCGGCACTGGCCTGTGCGGCAGCGGCCAGTGCGTCGAAGAACGGTTCGGCGTCGGTGTCGACCACTTGCAGCAACGCCAGATGCGCCAGGCGCTCGGCCTCGCTGGGGGTGGCTGACACGGCGGTATCGCACTGATTCAATGGAATGCTCGAGCCCGGGCACTTTGCCCAGTCTAGCGGAATGCGCATATCAGCCAAGGCGGCGTTCCGTGCGCCACTGCACAGCACCGCATTGGGCGCGCTGGGCGGGTGGTGCGGCACTCAGTCGGCGCTGGCCGTGTCCATGTTCGCCACGGTGGCGGCGCTGTCGTCGCGCATCTGCAGCGCCAGGTACAGGCGCATGCAGTCGTCGGTGTTGCTCAGGTCCACTGCGCACAGTTCCTGCATGCGCTGCATGCGGTAACTCAGGGTATTGCGATGGATGCCCAGCGCCTTGGCGGTGGGGGCCATGCGCATGCCGGCACCAAACCAAACCGACAAGGTCTTCAACAACTGGCCGCGACGGTCCTGCGCCAGCAATGCCTGCAGCGGCTTGCGCAATTGCTCGGCTTGCCAGGCCTGACGCAGGTCGTCTGCCAGCAGCGGCAGGCGATAGTTGTCGTAGAAGAATGCATCGGCGTGCGGCGCACGCGCCTTGCCGATGCGCATGGTGGTGCGCGCGATCTGGTGCGACAACGCCAGGCCGTTGGACTGCGGAAAATACTGGACCAGGGCCAGCCGGATCCGCAGCCGGCTGCTGGCGCGCATGCGCTCGAACAGACTGTGCACGCGCGTGCAGCCGGCCGAAACGTGCGGGCGCGCCGCTGGCGATGATGACGCCGGAGTGGTCCATCGCATCGACGTTGCCGTCGATGATGGTCATCGCGCGGTCGACGCTGGACTGCGCCAGGGTGCGGTCGAGCGTGAGCATGGGCTGGGGTCTGTTGATGCGATCGAGAGAGGTCACGGTGGCATGTTCGGTACGCACCTGTTCGCCACGTGTGTGGTTGGGCGTGGGGCGTGTTGCACGCCTATGTCCCAGCATCTGTGCAAACGGTGCCGACCGCCGTTGGCGTGGTTCGATCCGGCGCGCGCTGGCCAAACACCCTGTCCGACAGAGCACTTCAGAACCGGGCGCAAGCCCGCGCCGCTGATGTCACCGGCGTGCTGCCATCAACACGCATCGACACCCGACGGCAGCGATGCCAACACCCGGCCCACCTGCAGCGTTGCCGCCACATTGCGCGCCGCGATGCGCACGTTGCTGGCGGCGTCGGCCAATGCCTGTTCCAGCGTGCAGGCGCGATGCACCACCGCGAACATGGCATCGATGCCGTGGCCGTGCAGCAGCGCGGCGCCGTTGCCCAGGCAACCGGCAATGGCGATCACCGGTTTGGCATGCCGTCGCGCTACCCATGCCACGCCGACCGGGGTCTTGCCGTGCAGGCTCTGGCTATCGAGACGGCCTTCGCCAGTGATGACCAGATCGGCCTGGGCGACCAGTGCATCCAGCCCGAGCGCCTGGGCGACGATCTCCACGCCGGGCCGCAACTGCGCGCCCAGATACGCCACCAATGCCGCGCCCAGACCGCCGGCCGCACCGCCGCCGGGCAACGCGTGCAACCGCACGCCCAGGTCGCGCTCCAGCAGGTCGGCGTAGTGCTGCAGGTTGCTATCGAGCTGGCACACCATGCCGGGGGTGGCGCCTTTTTGCGGGCCGAAGATCGCCGAGGCGCCGGTGGGGCCGATCAGCGGGTTGTCCACATCGCAGGCCACTTCGAACTGGCAGTCCTGCAGCCGCACATCCATGCCCTCGGTGTCGATGCGCGCCAGCGCAGCCAGCGCGCCGCCGCCCGCACCGATCGCCTCGCCTTGCGCATCCAGCAGCCGCACGCCCAAGGCCTGCGCCAGGCCGGCGCCGCCGTCGTTGGTGGCGCTGCCGCCGATGCCGATGATGAAGCGCCGTGCGCCGGCGTCCAAGGCGGCCAGGATCAACTCCCCCACCCCTGCGGTGCTGGTGCGCAGCGGCGCGCGCTCGGCCGGCGGCAGTAGCGCCAAGCCGCTGGCGGCGGCCATTTCGATCACCGCGGTGCGGCCGTCGCCGGTCAGGCCGAAAAACGCCTGCACCGGGGTGCCGAGCGGACCGCTGACGGTGCAGGCGATCACCCGCCCGCCGGTGGCGGCCACCAGCGCGTCGACGGTACCTTCACCGCCGTCGGCAACCGGCACCTTTTGGTACTGCCAGTCGGGGAACACCTCGCGAAAGCCCGCCTCGATCTGCGTCGCGACTTCCAGCGCAGACAGGCTTTCCTTGTACGAATCGGGAGCAATGACGACCTTCATGGGGACACGCGCTTGGACGGACGCATCACTGGTTCACCGCGCACGCCGGCACCCGCAACACCAACGCGGCGCCCAGCAGCATGACGCCGGCCAGCACGTACAGCGCCAGTTGGGTGCTGTGGGTGGTGTCCTTGATCCAGCCTACCAGATAGGGGCTGACGAAGCCAGCGACCTGGCCGGTGGAATTGATCAGCGCCAGCCCACCGGCCGCGGCAGCGGCGGTGAGAAAGCCGTTGGTCAGCGGCCAGAACAGCGGCAAGCCGCTGACTGCCCCCATCGTGGCCAGGGTCATACCGAACAAGGCCAAGCCCAGGTTGTCGGTGACGCTGGCGGCGATGCACAGGCCGGCCGCGCCCATCAGCAACGGAATCACCAGATGCCAGCGACGCTCGCCGCGGCGGTCGGCCGAGCGGCCCATCAGCACCATGAACACTGCCGCCGCCAAGTACGGGATCGCGCTCATCAGACCGATGCGGACCGGGTCGGTGACGCCGCTGTCCTGGATGATCGAAGGCAGCCAGAAGTTGATCGCATACACCCCGCTCTGAATGCAGAAGTACACCGTGCCCAGCAGCCACACCGCCGGGTTGCACAGCACCGCGCGCAGCGAGGTGGACGCACCGGCCGGCTTGCCTGCTTCGTCGTCGGCCAGTACGCGGGCCAAGGCCTGTTTTTCCTGCGGGTTGAGCCAGCTCGCTTCTTGCACGCCGTCGCTGAGCAGGAACCACACTCCGTTGCCCAGCAACACGGTCGGCAGGCCCTGCAGCAGGAACATCCATTGCCAGCCGGCCAGCCCGCCCTGCCCGGCCGAGAAATAGCCCAGGATCCAGCCCGACAGCGGCCCCCCCAGCACCCCGGAGATCGGGATCGCCGACATGAAGACGGTCGTGACCCGGCCATGCCGGTCACGCGGAAACCAGCGCGTCAGGTACAGCAAGATGCCGGGGAAGAAGCCCGCCTCGGCCGCACCGGTGAGCAGGCGAAGGGTGTAGAACCCGGCCGGGGTGCGCACGAACAGCAGGCAGGTGGACAGCAGGCCCCAGCTGACCATCATGATCGCCACCCAGCGCCGGGCGCCAATGCGCTGCAGGATCAGATTACTGGGCACCCCGCAAGCGAGGTAACCGATGAAGAAGATCCCTGCGCCCAGCCCGTACACGGTCTGGCTCATGCCCAGATCGCGCAGCATCTGCAGCTTGGCGAAGCCGACGTTGACCCGGTCCAGGTAATTGAACAGATTGCAGACGAACAGGAACGGGATCAGCCGCCACAGGATCTTGCGGTAGGTGGGGCCCATGCCATCGGGGGGTGGCAGGGGCCGGGTGGCTTGGGTCATCGCACGCTCCAGCAGTCGGTGGGCCAGCCGGCCCCAGTGTCTTGGCACCGGCACCATCTGGGGGTCGAAGCATTCTAGAGTGAGCGTTTTGACGGAATCGTCGTCGGGATGTTGCCTGTGTGTGCGAAAGTGCAATCCGCTTTTTATGCAAATGTCCAATTTGCGCAAGACGCACTGGCATATGTCGCACCAGGGAAAACGCCACAGCGGTCATGCCGTTGGTACCGAGCCGGCTGCTCACCCGACGGAACACCCCTCAGCGGCACTGCGCCGCTCCCTGCGACCGCCGGGTTCGATGCAGCACAGCGGCAACCCACTCGCGCGATGTCCGCTTTGCGTCTTGCCACTCTCCAATCACCACTGCCGAATCACGGCACTACCGCTTCCCCACTCCCGATTCCCGATTCGCCGCCGCATAGGCCTGCGCCTGGCCCATCACGCGCAGCAGATTACCGCCCCCAAATACCGGGGATCTGCTGTTCGGTGTAGCCCTTGCGCAGCAGCCATGCGGTGATGCGCGGCAGATCGGAGACATCTTCCAGCCCCCCCCCACCGCCGTCCCGATCCATGCCGATGCCCACATGCTGGGGCCCGACCACCGCCAGCACATGCTCCAGATGCGCGCAGAAATTCTCTTCGGTGGCGCGCTTGATCGGGTAGCGCGCATCCAGTTCCTTCAGCGCGGCGCTGAGCTTGGTGGCGTCTGCGATCTTGACGTGCTCCCAGCCGCCGTAGTGATCGATGAGCGCCTTCTCGGCGGCCTTGCGCTCGGGGCTTGCGCCGCTGTCCACCAGATAGCCGCCGTAGGAATTGACCTGAATCACCCCGCCATGCACGGCCAGCACCTTCAGGCGTGCATCGTCGATGTTGCGCGGGTGGTTGTAGACCGCACGCGCGCCGCTGTGCGAGAGCACGATCGGCACCGGCGACAGCGCGATCAACTGGTCGAACACCGCATCGGAGGCATGCGATCGATCGATCACGATGCCCGGCGCCTGCGCCTGCTGCACCAGTTGTTTGCCGGCCGGGCTCAAGCCCTTCCACTCGCCCCCTTTGGTGTCGGTGGCCGAGTCGGCGAAGGCGTTGTTGAGAAAGTGCACGGTGCTCATCAAGCGCAGCCCCTGCGCGTAATAGACGCGCAGCACGGTGGGGTCGGCCACCAGCGGGCTGGCGTTTTTCATGCCGATGTACACCACGCGCGTGCCAGCGGCCTTGATGCGCGCGGCATCGGCCGGCGTGGTGGCCAATGCAAAGCGCTGCGGTTGCGCGGCCACCAGCGTGTGGATCTTGAGCAAGCGCTGCAGCCCGGCGTCGCGGTCGTCCAGATGCGCGGCCGCACTGCGGTGGCCCTGCCCGGTGTAGACCGCCCAGAAGCCGCGATCCAGCGCCCCTTCGACCATGCGCGGGTAATCCACCTGCGACAGGCGATTGCCGGCATGCGCCTGCAACACATCGACGTCGGCGCGCTCCAGAGTGGCCGGCGTGTCCAGATGCGAATCCAGCGTGACCAGACGTTGTTGCAGCGCGGTGGCGCGCTCCAGTTCGGCCTTGGAAAACTCCAGCGCGTGCGCGGACAACGCAGCCGCCAGCAACAGACAGACAGCGAACGCGAACGCAGGTGCATGCGATCTCGCAGGCAGTGGGGGATGCGCCGATCCTAGCGGCTTGCTGCACGCGCGCTGCGGCCTCGCGCGGGACGCCGCATCGCTCACGCCAACCGGCGCGATTGCGTGAGCGATGCGCGCGTTGCGAGGCCGGCGCTACGGCGATGCCGATGGTGCGACCACGCGCAACGGTGTCGAACTGGGCACGGCAATGCTGGCGACTACCGCGCGCGCAGCCGGTTGGTCATCGGGCGGTGTTGGATACACCAGCGAGCCCAGCGCGCGCAAACCGTCACGCGCGCTGCAGCGTCAGTGGTCCAACTCCGCCAGCCGCGCGCGCACGCTGTCCACATCGATGTGTTCGCGCACATGCGGCCACTGCCGCGCCCACACCGAGCGGAATACGATCCACGCACCGAACACACCCAGACACGTGGACCCCAGCGCCAGCAGCAACGGATGCAGCGGCGAGCCGTCGCCAGTCTGGAACAGATACATGAAGGCGCCGGAAAACAGCAGCCAGACGCCGAACACTGGCCAATTGCTGGCCAGCAGGCTGGCATTGGGCCTTTCGATCTCGCGCAGCAGCCGGCGCAAGGCCTTGCGTTCGTCTTCGTCGCTGGACGTCATCGGCTGCCGGCTCCTGGTTGTAGCTCTGCGTTGAATCGACGCTTGCCGACGATGGCATCGCGCCAGGGAAGACGCTGCCTGCAATGCGGCAGACCGCGTCTTCGGCCGTGCAACCCGGTTACACCACGCGGCAGAAAACGGCCTTCAAATAGCGCGATTCCTGCACGTGCGCCATGAATGGGTGATCCGGGCCGGCGCCGGCCACTTTCAGGATCTGGATGGTGCGGCCGGAGAAATACGAGGCACGCCGTAGCATGTCCAGAAACTCCTGCTCGGCCACCAGGCCGGTGCACGAGAACGTGGCGAACAGACCACCGGGCTTGACCACGCCCAGCGCCAATTTGTTCATGTCCAGGTACTTCTTCAGCGCCGGAATTACCTGCTCGCGGTCGCGGGTCATCTTGGCCGGGTCCAGGATCACCACATCGAACTGCTCACCCCGATTGGACGCATCGCGCAGCCACGGAAAGATGTCGGCCTGCACGAACTTGGGGCGCACGTTGTTGAGCTTGGCGTTGCCCTTGGCAATGGCGATGACGTCTTCGTCGATATCCACGCCCAGCACTTCGGACGCACCGCGCGCGGCGGCATACACCGCAAAGCCGCCGGTGTTGCAGCACAGGTCCAGCACGGTCTTGCCTTCGACCTGCTCGCTCAGCCACTGACGGTTGTCGCGCTGATCGGCGAAGAAGCCGGTCTTGTGCGCACCGGCCGGGTCGGCGCGGAACTTGATGCCGTGCTCGGTGATCACCGCCGCTTCGGTGGTGGTGTTGCTGTGGAAGTCGAAGCTTTCCTGCTTCTGCACGTGTTCGTCGGCAAAGCTGTGGAAGCGGCAGCCCGGGAACTGTTCGCGCAGCGCGTCGTAGATCCATTCGCGGTGACGGAACATGCCGGCGGCGAAGAACTCCACCACCACCAGGTCGCCATAGCGGTCCACCACCAGGCCGGACAGGCCGTCGCCTTCGCTGTGCACCACGCGCCAGGCATCGGACACGCCATCGAGCTTGAGCCAATCGCGGCGCAGGCTCACCGCCGTGGCGATCTTGCGCGCAAACCAGCCCGCATCCACCGGCACCGACTGGTCGGTTTCCAGAATGCGCACGGCAATGCGCGAATGGCCGTTGTAGAAGCCGCGGCCGATCCACTCCCCGTCCACGCCGACCACATCGACGATGGTGCCGGGCTTGGGCTTGGCGGCGGGCTTTTCCACCAACTTCTGGAAGATCCACGGGTGGCTGGAGCGCCAGGCATTCTTGAGACGGACGACGGGGACTGGACTATTCATCGGCCCATTGTATCCGGCTGGATTGACGTGCCTGCGGCGGGCACGCAGAATCGGGCCAGAAAGGGAGTAGCTCCCAGCGTTGTCGCCGTCATGACCAGCCCGCCATGTGCAGCGCTCCGGTGCAACGGCAACCGGCCCAGCCGGTTGCGAACAAGACCTTCGCCGTACAGGCGAAGGTCCGTCACCCGGAATCCACGATTGCCGTGTCACAAGGCCTCAGCCCGCCGGCTGTCCAGGCCGCTTTCGCTTGTTCGGGATTCTTATGCAAACCATTGGCAATGTCTGGTTATGGGGTGGCTTCGCGGTGGTGGTGATCGCCGCGCTGCTGGTCGATCTGGTGCTGATGCGCCACGGCGGCGCCCACAAGGTCACTTTCAGGGAAGCCACTTGGTGGAGCATCGGTTGGGTGCTGCTGGCATTGGCCTTCAATGCCGCGCTGTGGTGGTACCTGCAGGGCGGCGTGGGCGACGCCAAGGCCGATCAGATCGGGCTGCAGTTCCTCACCGGCTACCTGGTGGAAAAATCCCTGGCGGTCGACAACATCTTCGTGTTCCTGATGGTGATGACGTATTTCGGCGTGCCCGAAGAACAGCGCCAGCGCGTGCTGATCATCGGTGTGCTGGGTGCCATCGTGCTGCGCGCGATCATGATCTTTGCCGGCTCGATGCTGCTGGCCAAGTTCCATTGGCTGCTCTACGTGTTCGGCGCGTTCCTGCTGCTGACCGGCATCAAGATGTGGTTCTCCGCCGGCAAGGAGCCAGATCTGGAGCGCAACCCGGTACTGCGCTGGATGCGCAGCCACCTGCGTCTGAGCCCGCAGTACTACGGCAACCTGCTCAGCGTGATCAAGGACGGCAAGCGCTGGTTCACGCCGCTGTTCGTGGTGCTGATCCTGATCGCCGTGATCGATGTGATCTTCGCGGTGGACAGCATCCCGGCCATCTTCGCGATCACCACCGACCCGTTCATCGTGCTCACCTCCAACGTGTTCGCGGTGCTGGGCCTGCGCGCGATGTTCTTCCTGCTGGCCGGCATGGCCGACCGTTTTCACCTGCTGCCGTATGGCCTGGCGGTAATCCTGGTGTTCATCGGCACCAAGATGATGATCATCGATCTGTACAAGATCCCGGTGCTGGTGTCGCTGGGCGTGGTGGTGACGATCCTGGTCGCCACCATCGTGCTGAGCCTGCTGCGGCCGCCCAAGCCTGCCGGGCACTGACGGGCCGGGATTGGGCAGTCGGGATTCGGGATTGGTGGTTGGTTGCGGCGGGTAGATGGCGGGGCTTGCCGCGATGTGCGGAGGACACAGAGGGCTGACGGCTGTCTTCTGTGGCAGCCGTGGGCGCCTTTTTTGCCTTGCATGGTCATTGCCGGCTGCGGCCGCTCCGCCCACTTCTGCGGAGCATTTGGCGATCGCGTGGCGGCTCGGTTTTAGAGGGTGGCCACTGACGCGGGCAGTGGCACGCGTCGCTATCTGCACGGTGCGGCGCAGGTGATTGCGCCGCTGATCAATGCAGTATCCCGCCGCCGGATCCGGTTATCCCCCGCGCACGGGGCTTGCAAAGGCAAAACCACGCCGCCATCCGTGAATGCATGACAACGCACTCTATCTCCCCCGATACCGCCACGCAGAACCGCCTGGATCGTTCCCGGGTGCTGCGTGCCTTCAACGTCAGCCTGGCCGCCGTGTTGCTGCTGGTCGCGGTGTTCACCGCCCAGGGCATGTTCGACTGGCGCGCCTGGGCGGTGGCGCCGCTGCAGACAGACGGCCTGATCGGCATCCTCACCGCACCGCTGCTGCATGGCTCGCTTGCGCATCTGGGCGCCAACGCCACCGCGTTGTTGATCCTGGGCACGCTGGCCGGCAGCGTCTATCCGCGTGCCACGGTCATGGCGCTGCCGCTGTTGTGGCTGGGCTCGGGCCTGGGCGCGTGGCTGCTGGGTGAGCCCGGCAGCCGGCATCTGGGCGCCAGCGGCGTCACCCACGGCTTGATGTTTCTGGTGTTCGTGCTCGGCCTGCTACGTCGCGACCGACCCGCGATCGCCACCAGCATGATCGCCTTCCTGTTCTACGGCGGCATGCTGATGACCATCCTGCCGCACGAAGCCGGGGTGTCCTGGCAATCGCATTTGGGCGGTGCGGTGGCCGGCCTGATCGCGGCCCTGCTACTGCGCCTGCGCGACCCGCAACAGGCCAAGCCGCGCTACAGCTGGGAAGACACGGACGAAGACGCGGCCTGGGACGTGAACAATCCCGAGCACGCGATGCTGGAACCGCCGCCGCCGCGCCAGGTGCCCGTGCTGTGGCAGCACCAGGACGATGGCTCGCAGAGCGTGGTGCTGCATTTCCCGCCGCGCGAACGGCCGCCAGGTGCCTGAAGACTTTTTTCAGGCGACCGCCGAACCAATCGACGGCGTTGCTCTGCCTTGCGTAGGAGCGTGCCTGCGCGCGATGGGGGCTGTACCGATAGCGCCCGTCGCGCTCTGGCGCGCTCCTACAGATGCTGATTACCGCGAGGTGTGCCCGCTCAATGCGCGCCGCGCCAGACCAGGGTCGTCGGCAAAGAACGCATCGATGCCGGCGTCCAGATACGCCTTCAACTCGACCAACGCACCCGCGTCGTTGCGCTCGGTCATCGGGCCGCCGCTGCGGTTGTTGGCGGACAGAAAATAATTTTCCGGACGGAAGGTATACGGCTGCACCTGCAGCCCGGCCGCATGTGCGTCGCGCACCAGGCTGGTGGGCGTGCCCAGGCGTTGCTGCGCATCCAGCGGGATGATGCTGCGGATGTCGGGGCCGATCGCATCGGCATAGGTTGCAACCTGCTTCAGACCGTCCGGCGTGATCATCTGCCCGTAGGTCTTCGGTGCATCGCCCGTACCGGCATCGGGCAGCGCCATCTGCGCGCCACCGAGCAATTGCAGCAGGCCGATGTTGCTGCTGCGCCCGATCTTGCCGCGCAGATAGCGCAGGTTGTTGGTCTCGAACGATTGGATGATCACCGGCGCAGTCTGCGTGTAGGCATGCGCATGCAGGGTGGCCAACACCTTGTCTTCCATCGGCAGACCCAGCGCCTTGAAATAGCTCGGGTGCTTGATCTCCGGAATCAGCCCGATGGTGCGGCCGGTCGCTGCCGATTCTGCGCCGACGAAATCGATGATTTCATCGAAGGTGACGATCTGAAACTGCCCATCCCAGCGCGTGCCGCGCAACTGCGGCAAGCGCTCGCGCGCACGTAGCGTCTTCAACTCGGCCAAGCTGAAATCTTCGGTAAACCAGCCTTCCATCGCCTGACCGTCGATGGTCTTGCGCGTCTTGCGCGCAGCGAACTCCGGGTGGCTGGCCACATCGGTGGTGCCGCCGATCTCGTTCTCATGCCGTGCGATAAGCACGCCGTCTTTGGTCGACACCAGATCCGGCTCGACAAAATCGGCGCCATCGACAACGGCTTTAGCGTACGAGGCCAAGGTGTGTTCCGGGCGCAACGCACTGGCACCACGGTGCGCAAAGATCTGCACCGTCCTGGCCAGCGGTGCTTCGGCAACTGCAGCGCCGCTCATGCCAACCATCATCGCTCCCACCAACCAGATACGACCGAACTGCATCATGCATCTCTCCAACGAAAAACAGTTTCCGAATCGACACATCACCGCCAGGCGAGTCTGGTCGATAGGCGGCGGGGGAGCTACGACTGTACATCCCGCTTCCGCTGCATCGTCCGCACCCGCCGGAAAATCACGCGCGACGTTTGGTTAGCCAGCTTAAACCTGTCTACGTCGATCGAAACCGGAAATCGGTCAGCAACCGCAAGAACGGCTCTTACGATTCCCGATTCCCGTCCTCAGAACTTCGCATCCAGCGTCAAAAACACCTGACGCGGTGCACTGGCATGGAACGCCAGCTGACGCCCGTTCGGGTCGGTGTTGGCGAACGCGGTGAGGTTGGAGGCGTAACGCTTGTCGGTGAGGTTGGTGACGTTAAGCGAGAGCTTGAGCGCCTGCAGCACGCCGACCTGGCCGAATGCATACCCGGCGCCGGCATCGAACGAGGTGTAGCCGCCCACGCCCTGATCGTTGGTGTAGGTGTAATAGCGCTGGCCGATGTACTTGCCGCGCAGGTTGACGTTCCAGTTTGCGTAGTTGAAGGCGATTTCGCTGGCAAACATGCGCTTGGGCGTATCCACCGTGTACTTGCCGGCGGTAGGGATGGTCACGCCGTTCTGCACGTAAGTTGTCGTCATAGGTCGAACGGTTGATCGACGCCGAGTTGTACCACTGCAGGTCGCTGGTCGGCTTCCAGATCACCGTCAGTTCGCCGCCGCGGCTGCTCACCGAGCCGACGTTGAAGAAACGCGTGGTGCACGCCGGCGTGGTGCCCTGCTGGATGCTGGCACACGGGTTGAGCGAGAGCAGGCGGTTATCGAAGGTGACGTCGTAACCGACCAGCGAGGCTTCGAAGCGGTCGCGGACGAAGCGATAGCCTGCTTCCAGCGTGCGCGATTTTTCCGGCTCCAATGCGCCGACGCTGGCATCGAACGATGCCTGGGTCACCAGCAACGGACCACCGGCGCCGGCACCCTGGAATGCGGCGATATTTTCCGCATACGAGACGAACACTTCCTGGCCTTCGGCGAGGCGATAACCCAAGCCGATCTGCGGCAACACTGATTCGCTGGCCGTGAGCGAGCCGGTTGCCACCGGCGCTTTCACTGCCACGCCCGGCGTTTTGCGCGCGGTCATTTCGGTGCTCGGGCTCTTGATGCCCACGTCCAGGCTCAGGCGCTCATCGAGGAACTTGAAGTTGCCCTGCACATAGAACTGGCGCGTGGTGATGACGTCGTTCTGCGAAAACAAGCGACGGTTGGGGTTCTGCAGGAACGTGTCGTCGCTGACCGGGCCGGTAATCCAGTAGAAGTTGCGTTCCAGATCATGGTGATTGCGCTCGTACCACAGGCCGGCTTCCAGATGATGCGGGCCAAAGTCCCAACCGAGCGAGGCGATGCCGCCGGTACGGTTGATCCAGTCATTGGTGCTGCGGATGGAAATCGGCAATGCCTGTGGCGTGCCCGAATTGGACGCCTGTCCCGGCGACCACCAGTGGCCCTGGCCCTTGTTTTCATGGTGATAGACCTGCGTGTGCAGGCTGATCGCATCGTTAGGCTGGAAGTCGCCGGCCATATAGAACAGGTCGTCGTCGCGCAACGCGCGGCTCTGGTAATACGCATCTTCGATGTTATCGACCCCGCCGCTAAAACCGCAGCGCGCCGCATTACGCGTGGCTGGCGCGCAATATGCAGCCGCCAATGCGCGGTTCCAGTCCGGCGCGTACAGATTCCAGTACCAACCCAGGCCACGCGCCATGCCGCTCTTGGACAGATAGTCCGCCTGCGAGGTGCGCGAGGTGTCGGCGAATGTGGTCAGCTTGCCGCCGTCGAACTTGGTACATACCCTTGGCGTTGAACTGCCGCGTGGTGGTCGGCGATTCCGGCCGCGCCCACATGTCGGCTTCGGCGTTGATGCCAGACAGATACGCCGAAAACCCGTTGTAATCGCCGGTATCCACGCGCAGGAAGGTGCGCCGATTGGCATCGGAGCCCACCGTCTGCGACACCTCCCCGCCGAACACGCTGGACGGATCGGTCGAGCAATACTGGATGGTGCCACCCAGGTTGCTGGTGGAGGCAGTACCGAGCGCACCGATGCCCGAAGCCAGCTCCACACCGCCGAAGTTTTCCGCAATCAATGCGCGGCTGATGTTGAGACCGTTGTAATTGCCATAGGCGTTGTCGCCCAGCGGCAGGCCGTCGAGCGTATAGCCCAGGCGCGTACCGTTGAAGCCGCGCAGGCTGATCGTCTGCGACTCTTCGTTGGCACCGAACGCGTCGTTGGATTGCACGTTCACGCCCGGCATGCGGTTGAGCAGCTTCTGGATGCTGGTGCCCGGCGGCAACACCGGAACGTCATGCTGGGTGATGCGCTGCACCTGGCGCGTTTCGCCCTGGCCGATCGCCGACACCGTATCGAGCTGCTGCACGCTCGTACCGGTATCGGCAGACACGTCGAGGTCGGCAGCGTAGGCGGCAGGCGCGAGCACGAGCGCAGCAAGAACGGCGGCACTGAAGTGATGGATCTTGAGAATGAGCGGTGCTGGGGACGGGTCAACAGATGGCGGCAAGCGTGCGACAGTCGTCTTGCGTCGATGCTGCCGAAACATGACAATGCGACAACGACCTTTCGCATCCCTCGCCGTTAGTGCGTTGCACTGGCATGCAGCTGTCATCTCTGCGTCGTAATATTGCGAGGTCTTCCATTCGTGTTGGTCGAGGGTGTGCCCATGTCGCAGCGCAGCGCAGGTCGTTCTCGCAGAACACTGACGGGCATCGCCATCGCCGCCTTGCTGGTCGGCAGCGGCCTTGCCGGCGCGCGACAAGGCGCGGCGCCAGCCGGCTCGGTGATCGCAACCGACGCGCATGGATACCTGGAAAAGAGCGAACTGCCCGACAGCCTGCAGCTGGTGCCGCCGCCACCACAGGATGACAGCGCCGCGCTCGCCAACGACGAGACGGTTTCCAAGGCCATGCTCGCCCTGCGCGGCACGCCGCGCTGGGAGCTGGCCGCGCAGGACGCAGTGCTGCGCTTTCCGGCCGCAGCCACGCATTTCAGCTGCGCGCTCGGCATACAGATCGACCAGACCAGCACCCCGCATCTGGTGCGCGTGCTCGAACGCAGCATGCGCGATGCCAGTACCGCCACCAGTGCCGCCAAGGCGCGCTATCAGCGTCCACGCCCGTTCATGCGCAATGCGCAGCCGATGTGCACCCCGGACGATGACGCCGCCCTGCGCAAGAACGGCTCTTACCCTTCCGGTCACACCGCCATCGGCTGGACCTGGGGCCTGATCCTGTCGGAAATCGCACCCGCCCACCGCGATGCCCTGCTCGCCCGCGGCCGTGCCTTCGGCGATAGCCGCCTGGTCTGCAACGTGCACTGGCAGAGCGATGTCATCCAAGGCCGCATGGTGGGCGCCGCCGCCGTCGCCGCCTTGCACGGCAACCCCGCATTCGAAAAAGACCTGGCCGCCGCACGCCGCGAGATCGAGAAAGCGCAGGCGAAGCAGCCGACGGCAGCGGCAGCGGCGGCGTGTAATGCGGAACGCGAAGCGCTGAAGACGGTGTTGCCTGGTGTGATGTAACTCGGAAGAGTCAAGCGGCGGGTGCGCACTCAGACGCCAAGCACCAGATGCCGCCAGCAGCGCTACCTACGCAGGTGGTGTGCTAAGCGAATACGCACTTGTGGCACGGGCTGACTCCGACAACCTCAGCGTGTAGCAATACGCTGAGCACGACCGCATCACTTGCCGATACAAAAACTCGAAAAGATCTTGCCGAGCAAGTCATCGGCGCTGATCTTCCCGGTGATCTCGCCGAGCGCTTCATGCGCCAGGCGCAGTTCTTCGGCGGCCAGTTCGAGTTGTTCGAAGCCCAGTTCCAAATCGGCGGCGTCCACGTGTCGTTCGGCGCGACGCAGCGCCTCCACGTGCCGCGTGCGGGCAGAGAACTCGCCATCGACGCTTTCCACGCCATCGCCGAGCGCAAGCTCGCGCAGGCGGATGTGCAATTGCTCAAGTCCTTGACCGGTCACCGCCGAGACGGCAATCGCATTGACGTCGAGTGGCGCGGCATCGCTGAGCAGATCGCATTTGTTATGGATCCACAGCTGACGCGGTACCGCATCGATGGCATCGCCGATCGCCTCGCGTGCCACACGCGGATCGCGTGCATCCAGCACCACCAACGCCAGATCGGCGCGCTCGAGTTCGGCGCGGGCGCGACGCATGCCTTCGCGTTCGATCGCATCGCCACCATCGCGCAGGCCTGCGGTATCGACCAGGGTCAACTCGAAGCCGTCGAGCTGGATGGCTTCGTGCAAGGTGTCGCGGGTGGTGCCGGCGACATCGGTGACGATCGCGCGCTCGCTACCGGCCAGTGCATTGAGCAACGAACTTTTGCCGGCGTTGGGCGGGCCGATCAACACCGCATGCAGGCCGTCGCGCAACGTGCGTCCGCGTTCGGCATCGCGCAGCAACTGGGCGAGCAGGGTGCGCGCCTGGGTCAAGCCGTCGCGTACCTGGTTGCCGCCCAAGGTGTCGAGCGGCTCGTCGGCAAAGTCGATGGCCGCTTCGACATGGATGCGCAGACGGGTCAGGGTGTGGGCCACTGCATCGACACGTCGCGAAAACACGCCATCCAGTGCGCGCCGCGCGGCGCGTGCCGCCCGCAGGTCGCCGGCTGCGATCACGTCGGCGATCGCTTCGGCCTGCGCAAGATCGAGTTTGCCGTTGAGGAACGCACGCTCACTGAACTCACCGGCGCGTGCCTGACGTGCACCCAATTCGATGCAACGGGCAACCAGTTGCCGCAACAGTACCGGGCTGCCATGGCCTTGCAACTCGACAACATCTTCGCCGGTAAAACTGTGCGGCGCGTTGAACCACAGCGCAATGCCATCATCGATCACCGCGCCCTGCGCATCGCGGAAACGCGCGTAGTGCGCATGCCGCGGCTGCAGACGCGCAACACCTAATTGCACTGCAATCTGCCGCGACTGCGGCCCGGACAGGCGCACGATGCCCACGCCACCGGTTCCGGCAGCACTGGCGATGGCAACGATGGTGGAGGTGGAAGACGACATGGGCACTGCTCTGACGTGGGTTGAAAGGGAAATGTCTATGGAATCCACTGCACGATCGCCAGCGGCCTATTACCTGTGCGCGGGTCCTTCCGGCTCATCCATCCGTGCCGACAAGGTCGCGCCCTGCTGGCGACTCCGCGCAACATCGTGTCGGCCGGCTTGCGTCACAGCGATTGCAGCTGCGCACGCGCCTGCGCCGCACCGCTGACTTGCGGCTGTAACTCCAGATACGTCGAATAGGCCTTGCGTGCCTTCTCGCGATCACCGCCCTCTGCATACGCATCGCCCAGATTGAGATAGGCCACCGCACGCGACGGATCGATCTTCAAGGTAGTTTCCAGCCGGCGCGCCGATTCGGCGGAGCGCCCCTGGCGGAAATACACAAAACCAAGGTTATTGGCCGCCAGTGCAAAATCCGCACGCAGCTTGAGCGCTTC
Source organism: Xanthomonas sp. JL1 (assembly GCF_038405005.1). NCBI lineage: Bacteria > Pseudomonadati > Pseudomonadota > Gammaproteobacteria > Lysobacterales > Lysobacteraceae > Xanthomonas > Xanthomonas sp. JL1. Next base: position 18,179 of record NZ_JBBYGR010000007.1, read on the forward strand.
GGCAAATTGCTCGGCTGCGTCGGCGTAGCGCTTTTCCTTGTACAACTGCAAGCCGCGTTCGTTGGCCAATTGCGCGCGTTGGCGGTCGCTGCTGTTCACTGCGGTGGGCACCACCAGCGTGGCTTCGCCACCTTGCAGGGTTTTCACCGTGACCGGCGCTGCCGTCGCTGCCGCACCGGCTGTGGCCGGCGCAGGGCGCGCGGCATCCACGCGTCCGTTGAGCGCAATCGCATCGGCAGACAGCTGTGCGGTCTCTGCAGTGAGAAACTCTTCGCCGCTGGGAACCTGGAACACGAATTCACCGCCTTGCGAACCCGGCAGGCTGCCGAATGCCGGTGTCTGCGCCGAGACGACCGGCACCGCAGGCGCCACATATGCAGCCAGTTCGGTTCCGGTGATCAAGCCATCGCCATTGAGATCCCCCTTGCCGGCCAATGCCTGCAACAACACCCAGGTGAACACCGAATGCCCATTGGGCCCGCTATCGGCCACCTGTTGATCGGCACCGCCGGCGGTCAGCATCTGGCGTGCAATCCGCCGCGCGTTCTCGCGCAGATACGCGCTGGACGTTGGCCCACCACGCGTCAATCCCAGCCCGCTGTAGCATGCATCCATCACGAACAAGACGTGCTTGGCCTGCAGGCTTTCGGCGATGTTCTGCAAATCGCTCATTGCGATCGCATCGTTGGCCAGATGCTCCGGGTCCGAGTCGACCGGAACGATGTAACCAAGATCGCGCCCGGAGGCGAGCCGGCGCGTGGCGCCGTGCCCGGCGAAGAACACGAACACGCGATCGTTGGTCTGCATGCGGCCTTCGCCGAGACGGTCGTGAAATGCGGCGAGGATGTTGTTGCGTGTCGCCTCACCGTTCTTGAGCACGATCACCTGCGACGACGGAAATCCCAGCGGTCCGGTCAAGGTGCTGGCAATCGCCTGCGCATCGTTGGCCGCGTATTCCAGCTTGGGCCAATGTGCGTAATCGTCGATACCGATCACGATCGCCCATGATTGGGCATAGCCGGTGGTCACCGTGGCATCGGCCACCGCGCTGGGTGCGCGCGCCACCGAAAAGTCGCGACCATTCCAGTCGGCGAACTGGTAACCATCGGCGATGAGGCGATCAAGAATTTGCGGCAGCGCTTTCACCGCGCGGTCGTGAATATCATGGAACAGCACAATGCCGCGCTGCGCCTTGTTCACTTGGTCGAGCACGCGTTGCACGATGGATTCCGGCACCGGGTCGGCCCAGTCCAGCGAGTCGATATTCCACATGATGGACTTCAGGCCGGCCTCGCCCAGCAGCTGCAAGCCTTCCGCAGTGCGCGCGCCATACGGAAACGGGAACAACGGCGCGCGCTTGTCGTCCACCGCACGCAGCAAGGTGTCGGTATCCAGTACCTGGCTGCGCTGCGCTGCGCCGGTGGTTTTGGACAACTGCGCGTGGGTCAGGCTGTGGTTTCCAACGGCATACCCCTCTTCCATCAGCGTGCGGCTGATCTTGGACAGCGGCGCGAGTTTGGGTTTGCCGGCGGCATCCGGGCTACCCAGATTGCGCCCTACTTCGAAGAACACCCCGGGCACGTCGTAGCGTTTGAGGATCGCCACGATCTCTTCGGTATAGGCCTTGTGCGGACCATCGTCGAAGGTCAGCACCACTGTTTTGGGTGGCAGGTCGCGGCCGAACACTTCGCTGTCGCTGTCGCGTGCCGAGAACGGATACGGCTCCACCACGCCATGGTCACGCAGGATCTTCTCGCGCGTGTACAGCGTGCGCAGATGCGCCACGTAGTCGTCCCACTTCTCGCGCTTGGGCACGATGGCGCGGCTGCGGTCGAAGCGACTGAAGATCTGCGTCAGCTCCTTGGTGTAGCTGCGCTCGATTTCGTCCAGCGCCTCCAGATCCTCGCCGATGCGCTGATGCAGTTTCACCGCTGGCAACGCAGAGTCGCGACCGATGCGCGCATGCAGATCGCGCAATACCTCGCCAACGGCGAGGCGGTCGGCATCGGAGAGATCCGGCGCCGATTCCACCTCGTCCAGCACCGCAGCAATCGTCGCGAACCGGTTCGCGTGCTTGGATGTCAGCACTGTTTCGAACGATGCAGCGATGCGTTCGCGCTGCTCGAGATTTTCATGGAACAGCTGCTGCCCCACGCTGCTGGACATGGCGCGATCGCGTGGGGTCTGCTTGTCCTCATCGGCCAGCAGCACGATGATGCGGCGGTGCCGGTCCAGCTGTTCGCGCAGTTGCGCGATCAATGCCTGCGCAGCGTCGGCGCTCTTGTCGGCCTGCGTTCCTGCGGTCGTTGCAGCAGAGGATTTCGCGGCGGAGGCCGCATCGCTCGCGCCCTGCTTCCCACAGCCGGCCAGCGCCAGCACTCCCACGCAACTTGCGCACAGCAGCAGGCGATGCAACGGCGATGTGGTCACGACGGCGTCCTTGGCGAAAGAGACAACAGATGCGGGCTGACATGCAGAAAGCCCGCCTTGCGGCGGGCCTTCTTCAACTTACTTGGCGTTGGCCCGGATGATCTTGCTCGGCTTCTCGCCGTGCTGGCGGATCATCCACCACTGGATAAGCAGATTCAAACCGCCGTTGACCACCCAGTACAGCACCAGACCGGACGGCACGAAGGCCATCATGGCGCCGAACACCAGCGGCATGAACTGCATCATCTTGGCCTGCATCGGATCGATGCCCGGGGTCGGGGTAAGCTTCTGCGTCGCCCACATGATCGCGATGTTGAGCGCCGGGAGGATGAAGTGCGGGTCGCGCGCGGTCAGGTCCTGGATCCAGCCCAGCCACGGCGCCTGACGCAGTTCCACCGACTCCACCAGCACCCAGTACAGCGCGAAGAAGATCGGCATCTGGATCAGCAGCGGCAGGCAGCCGCCCATCGGGTTGATCTTTTCCTTCTTGAACAGCTCCATCGTGGCCTGCTGATACTTGACGCGATCGTCGCCGTAGCGCTCCTTGAGTTGCGCCAGGCGCGGCTGGAACTTGCGCATCTTGGCACTGGACTTGTACTGCGCAGACGACAGCGGATACAGCACCAACCGCAGCAACACCACCAGGCCGACGATCGCCCAGCCCCAGTTGTGCAGGAAGCTGTGCAGATGGCTCAGCACCCAGAACAGGCCCTGGCCGATGATGGCCATGATCGAGAAGCGGCTGTAATCGATCACGCGGTCCAGCCCCTTCACGTCTTCCTTGGCGATCAGACTGACCAGCTTCGGACCCACCCACAGGCGCGCTTCGGTGGTCGCGGTCTGGCCCGGCGCCACGGTGAAAGCCGGGCCGCGCAACTCGGCCACGTCGCGTGGGCCGTCCTTGTTCAACACATACAGCGAGGCTTGGTCGTTCTGCGGAATCCACGCGGTGAAGAAGTGGTGCTGCAACAGCGCTATCCAGCCGCCGGTGATCTGGCGATTGAGGCCGCCGTCGTCCATGTAGTCCTTGAACGCACGACGCTCGTAGCCTGCCTGCGGGCTGTACCAGGTCGCCCCGTTGAAGCTGAAGGAATCCGGATTGGTCATGCCGCGGCTGAGGATGGTCGGCACCCGACTCAGCTTGCGGAACACATAACCGTTCCACGGCGCGGCGCTCTTGTTGATCACTTCATCCTTGATCGAGATCGCATAGCGACCACGTTCCAGGGTAAAGGTGCGACGGATCGACACGCCGTTGGGGCCATTCCACACGAACGGCACCACCAGCGTGTTCTGGCCCTTGGCGAGTTCGAACGTCGTGCCAGGCTGTTCTGCGCGAAAGCCGCCGACGCCCGGCACCGGCGAATGCTCACTGGCCCAGCCACTGGTGGCGTTGTACGGGTGCGCCGCGTCTTCCGTCAGCAGGCTGACCGGCGCGGTGCCGTCCTTGGTCTGCGGGAACTGCAGCAGCTCGGCGTCGAGCACGCTGCGGCCATCCAGCTTCAGGCGCAGCACGTCCGAGGTCAGGGTGACCACCGGTGCAGCGCCGGCAGCAGCCGGTGTCGCGGTCGCGGTCGCGGTGGTGGTGCTGGTTGCCGGAACCGTACCCGGCGCACCAGCCTGCGCAATCGGCTGAGCTGCAGGCACATTCGCCGCGCTTGGCGTTGCCGCATCCAGATCACGTGCCGCCGGCACCGATTGCGTCGCAGCCGCCCCGGGCGCATTGGCAGCCGCTTTTTCTTTGCCCCACTCCATCCACAGCAGCGCCGCGACCATCAGCCAGGCAAAAATCAGGAAAACACGGGTCTGGTTCATCGGGCAGCAACTCGCTCAGTCGGAACTAAAGGTCCGGCTCTGTCGGGGAAAGGGAGGATGGGTGCATCGTCCTGGCGGGCGGCATTGTGCCGGGCGCAGCAGGTAGGGGCAATGCACCGGCACGGCGCAACAGACGCAGGAAGGCGTCGCGGATCTGCGGATTGGTCGCTTTTGCAGCTGCCGAGCGCGCCACGATGACGTAATCGCCACCGGCCAACTCAGGCAAGAGATGTCGCATGGCATCGCGCAACACACGTTTGATGCGGTTACGTCCGACCGCACGCGTATCGACCTTGCGCGACACCGCCATGCCCAGGCGCGGCGGGGTATCGCCAGTGCGCCAGTGCAGGCTCAATAGCGGATCCGAGGTGCGGCGTGCGTTGTCGAAAACGACAGTATATTGCGCACGCGTACGAACCCGCGCAGAGCGAGGAAATCGCCTGCACGGGTTCGATGCGTTCACGGTAAGGACTGCCTCGGCCGCAGGGAGCGGCGCGGCAATCAAGCGCTCAGGCGCTTGCGGCCCTTGGCGCGGCGGCGAGCCAGGATCTTGCGGCCGTCGGCGGTTGCCATACGTGCGCGGAAGCCATGGTCGCGTGCTCGCTTGAGGTTGCTGGGTTGGAACGTACGCTTGGTGGCCATGGGGCCCTCTGCATGAATGGAGACGAATAGAACGGGTAATTCTATAGGTCCGCTACAGCCCTGGTCAACAACCCGCGCGCATCGCCGCAGCTGACGCTGACCGCCGCCTGTGGATGGACCTGTGAATAACTCTGGGAAAACCGTGTCCCCGGTGCTAGTCTGGCCCATCCTCTTTTCACTACCGGGCTGCGTGCACGGCGCCTTTCTGCGCGCCGCAGCCAGCAACAGATGATCATACTTTGATGGATGCTTGGCCCCGCTGTCTGGAACGTCTCGAAGCTGAATTCCCGCCCGAAGATGTCCACACCTGGTTGAAACCCCTGCAAGCCGAAGACCGCGGCGACAGCATCGTGCTGTACGCCCCGAATGCCTTCATTGTCGACCAGGTCCGCGAACGCTACCTGCCGCGCATCCGCGAGTTGCTGGCGTATTTTGCCGGCAATGGCGAAGTGGCGCTGGCCGTGGGGTCGCGTCCACGTGCGCCCGAGCCGGCTCCGGCACCCGTCGCGGCGACCATTGCGCCGCAGGCTGCGCCGATCGCGCCGTTCGCCGGCAACCTGGATTCGCATTACACCTTCGCCAACTTCGTGGAAGGCCGCAGCAACCAGCTGGGTCTGGCCGCCGCGATCCAGGCCGCGCAGAAGCCCGGCGACCGGGCGCACAACCCGTTGCTGTTGTACGGCAGCACCGGCCTGGGCAAGACCCACCTGATGTTCGCGGCGGGCAATGCACTGCGGCAAGCCAAACCGGCTGCCAAGGTGATGTACCTGCGTTCGGAACAGTTCTTCAGCGCGATGATCCGGGCGCTGCAGGACAAGGCGATGGATCAGTTCAAGCGCCAGTTCCAGCAGATTGATGCGTTGCTGATCGACGACATCCAGTTCTTCGCGGGCAAGGACCGTACGCAGGAAGAGTTCTTCCACACCTTCAACGCGCTGTTCGATGGCCGCCAGCAGATCATCCTGACCTGCGACCGCTACCCGCGCGAAGTGGAGGGCTTGGAGCCGCGGTTGAAGTCGCGCTTGGCCTGGGGCTTGTCGGTCGCGATCGATCCGCCGGATTTCGAAACCCGTGCAGCCATCGTGCTGGCCAAGGCACGCGAGCGTGGCGCCGAGATTCCCGACGACGTGGCATTTCTGATCGCCAAGAAGATGCGCTCCAACGTGCGCGACCTGGAAGGCGCGCTCAACACGCTGGTGGCGCGCGCCAACTTCACCGGGCGCTCGATCACGGTGGAATTCGCCCAGGAGACGCTGCGCGACCTGTTGCGCGCGCAGCAACAGGCCATCGGCATCCCCAACATCCAGAAAACAGTAGCCGACTACTACGGCCTGCAGATGAAGGATTTGCTCTCCAAGCGCCGCACGCGTTCGCTGGCACGTCCGCGCCAGGTGGCGATGGCGCTGGCCAAGGAGCTCACCGAACACAGCCTGCCGGAAATCGGCGATGCCTTCGCCGGCCGCGACCACACCACCGTGCTGCATGCCTGCCGGCAGATCCGCACGCTGATGGAGGCAGACGGCAAGCTGCGCGAGGACTGGGAAAAGCTGATTCGCAAGCTCAGCGAGTAGGCCTCGGACCCCAATCGTGTCCGCGCTGGAGAAAAGCGTGGAAACGTTGGGGTCAAATGCGGGAGAATCTGTGGATAACGTTGCGTGGCGGTTCGATGGAAAAACTATCCACAGGTTTTGCCACCAGATCAGGCACACTAGTCCCAAGCGTTTCAGGCGCTGAAATGTGTTTGGAAACAAACAGTTATGGCGGTTATCCGCTGAAAACGGCCCTACCATCACCACCAAGCTTTTGATTTATTCCATAATCTTTTAAAGCATAGGGGCACGGAACCACATGCGTTTTACACTGCAGCGCGAAGCCTTCCTCAAACCGTTGGCCCAAGTGGTCAATGTGGTCGAACGCCGTCAAACCCTGCCTGTTCTGGCCAACTTGCTGGTGCAGGTCAAGGACGGACAGGTCTCGTTGACCGGCACGGATCTGGAAGTCGAAATGATCGCGCGCACGATGGCGGAGGACGTGCAAGACGGCGAAACCACCATTCCCGCCCGCAAGCTATTCGACATCCTGCGCGCCCTGCCGGACGGCAGCCGGGTCACCATTTCGCAGACCGGTGACAAGGTGACAGTTCAGGCCGGGCGTAGCCGTTTCACGCTGGCGACGCTGCCTGCGAACGACTTCCCGTCCGTGGACGAAGTCGAGGCGACCGAGCGCGTGGTGGTGCCCGAGGCCGGGCTCAAAGAGCTGATCGAACGCACGGCGTTTGCGATGGCACAGCAGGATGTTCGCTACTACCTCAACGGCCTGCTGTTCGACCTGCGCGACGGTTTGCTGCGCTGCGTGGCCACCGACGGCCACCGTTTGGCGCTATGCGAGATGGAGCTTGAGAATGCTGGCGGCGCCAAGCGTCAGATCATCGTGCCGCGTAAGGGCGTGACCGAGCTGCTGCGTTTGCTGGAAGGCGCAGACCGTGAGGTCGAATTGGAAGTCGGCCGTAGCCATATCCGCGTCAAGCGTGGCGATGTGACCTTCACTTCCAAGCTGATCGACGGCCGCTTCCCGGACTACGAGGCAGTGATTCCGATTGGCGCCGATCGCGAGGTCAAGGTTGATCGTGAGGCGCTGCGTGCGTCGCTTCAGCGCGCGGCCATCCTGTCGAACGAAAAGTACCGTGGCGTGCGCGTGGAAGTATCGCCAGGCCAATTGAAGATCAGTGCGCACAACCCAGAGCAAGAAGAAGCGCAGGAAGAGATTGAGGCCGACACCAAGGTCGACGACCTGGCGATTGGCTTCAACGTCAACTATCTGCTCGATGCGTTGTCGGCATTGCGCGATGAGCACGTGGTCATCCAGCTGCGAGACGCGAATTCGTCCGCGCTGGTGCGCGAGGCCAGCAGTGAGAAGTCCCGTCATGTGGTGATGCCGCTGCGTCTCTGACGCTTTGTTCCACGTGGAACACGAGAAGCCCGGCGAACGCCGGGCTTTTTATTGGTTGTTGAACCGCTTGCTGTGTCTGTTTGGGTAACCCTGCTAGCTGCGATCGCACAACGCGAGGAAGTCGGCGCGCTGGGGGCAGCGGTTCTAGCTGAAGCGGCAAGCCCGTTGCTCAGGCGTTGGAACGGCATCTTCAGCGCGATATTTCAGGTTACTCAGCGGCTGACGCCGCTGGTGTCGCTTTTGACCCACTGCGCCAGGCGGGCTCTCACACATATACCGACGGGGGCTCCGGATTGGCAGCCCCTTATCCGATGACGGCAAGCCGAGTTTTTGGGAATCGACCTGCTGGATAGACCCCGCGCGCGACCGGTGTCGTGGACGCGTTCTGCGCGGAACTCGGGGGGATCCTGAATACGTATCGGTTTATCGGCGGGCCTGTGCAGGTCCCGACAGAGAGGTGAATCCAGAGGCTGACACCTGGGCCGACTCAAGTTCCAAGTGCAACACTTTTCTCGACTGCAGACCCGCGTTTTCTGTCAAAACACTGGCTCACGTAACTTTTGCACAATCAATGGCCTGCCGGGCTGTCCGTCCATACGTTGCGCTAACAGCAGGTCTCTCGAGGTGTTGCACTTGACTCTTGAGACCGCCCTGGTTTTAACGCACAGGCAACCTCACCGGCTCACGCGTGGTCGGCTGAGATGGCGAGTTCATGCGGACCCTCTCGAACGACAAAGCGCGACTTCTTTCCTGAGCGCCTCGCTTTGGCATTTATGAGACCAAGTCACTTTTGTTGATTCCGGTTGAATCATCACTTGAGCCCTGAAACTGAACGGTTTTAGTTGAAAGGCAGAGCAAGACCAATTGCCATTACGCCTAGCTGAAAGGTTTGCAGACATCTGATTGGCTTTTCTGAGCCTGTTTCCGACTTATGCACATCACGCGTTGCTTTTAAAACTACAAATACCTTAAGAGCTTGGAGATGATGGTAGGGGCAGATTTCACCGCAAAGTAGATCAGGTTGTTGTTTTTAAAGTCATTTATGGCCTCGAAAGCCCGTGTTTATCGACCTATTTGTCAGCCTACAAGCTGTGGATAAGGTGACATCGGGCGCAGAGCCTTGGTTTTATCCACACGTTATCCCCTGCCTGTCCGAGACCGTCCGTTTGCATGTCTGCGCGGGTTTCATGCCGATCACGTATCCTTTGAGCCGACCGGCATGCCGGATTACACGCCAGAGCACACCGATCAATGCATGTAATGCGGTTGTCCATTCATCGGCTTCGTCGGTTCCAGACCGTCGAGCTACATCCGGCCAGTGCATTGAATCTGCTCACCGGCGACAACGGTGCAGGCAAGACCAGCGTGCTCGAGGCGCTGCACCTGATGGCATATGGCCGCAGCTTCCGTGGCCGCGTCCGTGACGGCCTGATCCAACAAGGCGCGAACGACCTTGAAGTCTTCGTGGAATGGAAAGAAGGCGGCAGTGCTGCAGGCGAGCGGACACGTCGCGCCGGCCTACGTCATAGCGGCCAGGAATGGACGGGGCGTCTGGATGGCGAAGACGTTGCACAGTTGGGGTCTTTGTGTGCTGCGTTGGCCGTGGTGACCTTTGAGCCCGGCAGCCACGTGTTGATCAGCGGCGGTGGTGAACCCCGCCGTCGCTTCCTGGACTGGGGGCTGTTCCACGTGGAACCCGACTTCCTCGCCTTGTGGCGTCGCTACGTGCGCGCGCTCAAACAGCGCAATGCGTTGCTCAAACAAGGCGCGCAGCCGCGCATGCTGGATGCCTGGGATCATGAACTCGCCGAATCCGGGGAAACGCTGACATCCCGGCGCATGCGCTACCTGGAACGCCTGCAGGACCGGCTGATTCCGGTGGCAGACGTGATCGCACCGTCGCTTGGGCTGTCCGCGTTGACGTTCGCCCCAGGCTGGAAACGCCACGAGGTCTCGCTTGCCGATGCCCTTTTGTTAGCCCGCGATCGCGACCGCCAGAACGGTTACACCTCGCAAGGCCCACACCGCGCGGATTGGATGCCTCACTTCGACGTGCTCCCTGGCAAAGATGCACTTTCTCGCGGGCAAGCCAAGCTCACTGCCCTCGCCTGCCTCCTTGCACAAGCAGAAGACTTTGCGTTCGAGCGAAGCGAATGGCCGGTGATCGCGCTGGACGACCTGGGTTCGGAGCTGGACCGGCACCACCAGGCGCGCGTCCTGCACCGGCTGGTCTCGGCGCCAGCGCAGATGCTGATCACCGCGACCGAGATCCCGCCCGGGCTCGCGGACGCCGGTGCGCTATTGCACCGGTTCCACGTGGAACACGGTCAGGTCGCACTGCAAGCCCCCTCGGACTGAGCTCAACGGCCCGGGTAGGCCGACTGGTATAATTTGCTTCGCTATCCCCCCTTTTTCCACGGTGCGAAGCGGCTGCGGCCGTCTTTGCCTGTGTTGTGGAGCCAACGGCACGCGCATGACCGACGAACAAAACACCCCGCCAACACCCAACGGCACTTACGACTCCAGCAAGATCACCGTGCTGCGTGGCCTGGAAGCCGTCCGCAAGCGCCCCGGCATGTACATCGGCGATGTCCATGACGGCACCGGCCTGCATCACATGGTGTTCGAGGTGGTCGACAACTCGGTCGACGAAGCCCTGGCCGGGCATGCCGACGACATCGTGGCGAAAATCCTGGTCGATGGCTCGGTGGCGGTGTCAGACAACGGACGCGGCGTGCCGGTCGACATTCACAAGGAAGAAGGCGTGTCCGCGGCCGAGGTGATCCTCACCGTGCTGCATGCCGGCGGCAAGTTCGACGACAACAGCTACAAGGTCTCCGGCGGCCTGCATGGCGTGGGCGTTTCGGTGGTCAACGCGCTGTCCGAGCACCTGTGGCTGGACATCTGGCGCGATGGTTTCCACTACCAGCAGGAATATGCGCTGGGCGAGCCGCAGTACCCGCTCAAGCAGCTGGAAGCATCGACCAAGCGCGGCACCACGCTGCGCTTCAAGCCGTCCGCGGCCATCTTCAGTGACGTCGAGTTCCACTACGACATCCTGGCGCGGCGCCTGCGTGAGCTGTCGTTCCTCAATTCCGGCGTCAAGATCACCCTGATCGACGAGCGTGGCGAAGGCCGTCGCGACGATTTCCATTACGAAGGCGGCATCCGCAGCTTCGTGGAGCATCTTGCCCAGCTGAAGTCGCCGCTGCACCCGAACGTGATCTCGGTGACCGGCGAGCACAATGGCATTGTGGTGGACGTGGCCCTGCAGTGGACCGACGCCTACCAGGAAACCATGTACTGCTTCACCAACAACATCCCGCAGAAGGATGGCGGCACCCACTTGGCCGGCTTCCGCGCCGCGCTGACGCGCGTGCTGGGCACCTACATCGAGCAGAACGGCATCGCCAAGCAGGCCAAGGTTGCGCTGACCGGTGACGACATGCGCGAAGGCATGATCGCAGTGCTGTCGGTCAAAGTGCCCGACCCCAGCTTCTCCTCGCAGACCAAGGAAAAGCTGGTCAGCTCGGACGTGCGCCCGGCGGTGGAAAACGCCTTCGGTGCGCGCTTGCAGGAGTTCCTGCAAGAGAACCCGAACGAAGCCAAGGCCATCACTGGCAAGATCGTCGATGCCGCGCGTGCGCGCGAAGCCGCGCGCAAGGCGCGCGACCTCACCCGCCGCAAGGGCGCGCTGGATATCGCCGGCCTGCCGGGCAAGCTGGCCGACTGCCAGGAAAAAGATCCGGCGCTGTCCGAACTCTTCATTGTCGAGGGTGACTCGGCAGGTGGCTCGGCCAAGCAGGGACGCAACCGCAAGAACCAGGCGGTGCTGCCGTTGCGCGGCAAGATCCTCAACGTGGAACGTGCGCGCTTCGACCGCATGCTGGCGTCGGACCAGGTCGGCACGCTGATCACCGCACTGGGCACCGGCATCGGCCGCGACGAGTACAACCCGGACAAACTGCGCTACCACCGCATCATCCTGATGACCGACGCCGACGTCGACGGCTCGCACATCCGTACCCTGTTGCTGACCTTCTTCTACCGGCAGATGCCGGAGCTGATCGAGCGGGGCTACATCTACATCGGCCTGCCGCCGCTGTACAAGCTCAAGCAGGGCAAGAGCGAGCTGTATCTGAAGGACGATGCAGCGCTCAACGCCTACCTGGCCAGCAATGCGGTCGAAGGTGCGGCGCTGATTCCGGCCACCGACGAGCCGCCGATCACCGGCGAAGCGCTGGAAAAACTGCTGCTGCTGTTCACCAGCGCCAACGAAGCGATTGCGCGCACCGCGCACCGCTACGACCCGGCTTTGCTGACCGCATTGATCGACCTGCCGCCGCTGGATGTGGAAACACTGCAGGCCGAAGGCAATCAGCATCCGGCCCTGGATGCGCTGCAGGCAGTGCTCAATCGCGGTACCCTGGGCACAGCGCGCTACCAGTTGCGCTTCGACCCGGCCACCGAGAACGCGCCTGCCACGCTGGTGGCGATCCGCCGTCATATGGGCGAAGAATTCACCCAGGTGCTGCCGATGGGGGCGTTCGAAAGCGGCGAGCTGCGTCCGCTGCGTGAGGTATCGCTGGCCCTGCATGATCTGGTGCGCGAGGGCGCGCAGATCGTGCGCGGCAACAAGAGCCACTCGATCACCAGCTTCGCGCAGGCGCACGCCTGGCTGCTGGACGAGGCCAAGAAGGGTCGCCAGGTCCAGCGCTTCAAGGGCCTGGGCGAAATGAACGCCGAGCAGCTCTGGGAAACCACCGTCAACCCCGACACCCGTCGCCTGTTGCAGGTGCGGATCGAGGATGCGGTGGCCGCCGACCAGATCTTCAGCACCCTGATGGGCGATGTGGTCGAACCACGCCGCGACTTCATCGAGGACAACGCGCTGAAGGTGTCCAACCTGGATATTTGAGCCACCAGTCCCGACCAGCACATCGCTATCGCGGCGTGCTGGTCGGTGCGGTGTTCGCAGGACGACGATGAGCACAGATCTTCCACCGCCCCCGGCACCGCGCTCGGTTGCCGGCAAGCCGCCGCTGCTGCCCGTGCTCGTGGGGTTTTGGGTCGATGTGCTGATCGCCGCCGGCCTGTTGCTGAGCTTGAGTGTGGCCGGCTTTGCGCTGTGGGGCGCGGTGCGTGGCTTCAGTCATGTGCAGGCGGCCAAGGCGCAAGGCCTGACGCCCTCGCCTTCCGAAGTCATGGCCGCCATCGGCCAACCCGGTGTGCTGGTGCAGCTGGTCACCGCGCTGGTCAGCACAGCCACGCCGGCGTTGCTGTTGTACTACTGGCGTCGTCGCGTCACTGCTGCAGAACAAACCGCCTCGCGGGCTGCCGCGCGCCGCGCCTCCACTTGGGGCTGGACTGCGCTGATCGCCGCTGCCGTGTTTTTGCTTAGCAATCTGGTTAGCGTGACGGCTACGGCGCTGGGTATCAAACCGGTGCCGACCAACCTGCCGTTAATGGAAGAAGCGCTCCACCAATGGCCGCTGGCATTGACGCTGTTTGCCGTGGTGATCGCGCCGGCCTACGAGGAGCTGCTGTTCCGCCGCGTGCTGTTTGGGCGCCTGCTCAGTGCCGGCCGTCCATGGCTGGGTGTCGTGCTGAGTGGGGCAATTTTCGCCCTGGTGCATGAAGTGCCCGGTATCAGCGGAAACGGCCCTGCTGCCATCGCCCAGCTGTGGCTGGTGTACGGCAGCATGGGCGCGGCGTTCGCGTGGCTGTATTGGCGCACCGGCACCTTGTGGGCATCGATTGCTGCGCATGGCATCAATAACGCCACCGCGCTGGCGGCGTTGTACTTTTCCGGGCTTGGTTGAGCCGACTAGCGGCTACCTGCGACTGTCCTGCCGCAGTGGCGCCGCGGTACCTGACCACAGAATTGACCCGCACGCTCGGCGTCCCAATCCCTACCGAGCGCATGCGCCTCGGCGGCGCATGGGGCCGTTTGACGAAATGTTCAGACGAGCCTGCCAAAATGGCCCAAGGGTTCTAGGGGCGATCGCATGAAAGCCAAGCTGTTGACTGTTTTTGCCGTGCTTGCACTCACGGCATGTGCCACCACAACGTCGCCAACCGGCCGCCGACAGGTGGTGGGTGGCGTGTCGCAACAGCAACTGGACCAGTTGGGCGCGCAATCTTTCGCGCAGACCAAGGCCAAGGAAAAAGTCAGTACCGACGTCAGGCAGAACGCCTACGTGCAGTGCGTCGTCAATTCGCTGGTGGCGCAACTGCCGCCACAATGGCGCGAAACCAAGTGGGAAACCGCGCTGTTCGTCGATGACGAAGCCAATGCCTTCGCCTTGCCCGGCGGCAAAGTCGGTGTGAATACCGGCATCTTTACGGTCGCCAAGACCCAGGATCAGCTCGCCGCCGTGCTCGGGCACGAGATCGGGCACGTGATCTCGCGTCACCACGAAGAACGCATTACTCGCCACCTCGGCGCGCAGACCGGCCTGGGCATCATCGGCGCGCTTGCCGGTGCCGCCTATGGCGACGGGGTGGCCAGTGCGGTCAATCAGGTTGGCGGTATGACCGCCCAGACAGTGTTCCTGCTGCCCGGCTCGCGGGCCCAGGAAAGCGAAGCCGATGTGGTCGGCCAACGTCTGATGGCCCAGGCCGGGTTCGATCCGGCGCAGGCGGTCACGCTGTGGCAAAACATGATGGCCGTCAGCGGCAATCGCCAACCCCAGTGGTTGTCGACCCACCCCGATCCTGCCAACCGCATCCGCGAGCTGCAGACCGACGTTGGCCAGCTCGAACCTGTCTACCAGCAAGCCAAGCAGGCCGGGCGCGTGCCGCGTTGCGGCTAGAGCCGCTAACGGCACCTGCGCGGCCTTTGTCGATCAGTGCGCTTGCTGACCGGGATTCAACGCCTGCCTCATTACATTGCTGGCGCAGGCGCTGCGACCGGTGACTGCCTGTTAGCTGCGCTAAGACGTTGGTTCCACGTTCCCGTTCGTCGCAACACTACATGGAAACCGTTTTCGGGAACTGAGACTTTCTGCTAAGTTTCCCGGCTGAGATTTTTCGTACAGCGCCTATTCCGCTTTTCGTACCGCCCGACGGCGGATCGTCCAAGGTGAAACATGAAACTGCTCAACCGCAAGCAAGCCCTGTTGTCCCTGTTCATTGCCGCGTCGCTGGGTGGGGCTGTCGTCACCGATGCGGTCGCGCAGTCGGACCGTTCTTCCGAACGCGCCAGCCGCAAATCCAAAAGCGGCAAGGCCGAGGAGCTGTACCCGCAGTCGACCCGTCAGGCACCGACGATCAAGCCGTCCTCGAAGTTGAGCAGCAAGCTGCAGAAGCTGATCGAAACCTTCAACAAGGGCGAGGACTATCCGGGCGTGCGCTCCCAGGCCGATGAGATCCTGGCCAATAGCGCTGCCAATGCAGCGGACAAGGCGCTGGCCGCGCAGCTCGCTGCACAGGCCGCCTACAACCTGGACGACACTGCCGCTGCCAAGAAGTATCTGCAGCAGGCCATCGGTCTGAACGCGCTGGACAACAACGGCCAGTTCCAGTCGATGCTGATGCTGGCCCAGTTGCAGCTGCAGGACAACCAGCAGGCCGAAGGTCTGGCCACGCTGGACAAGTATCTGGAAGAGAGCAAGTCGCAGCGTCCGGAAGATCTGATCCTCAAGGGCCAGGCGCTGTACCAGGCCGAACGCTACAAGGAAGCGATTCCGGTGCTGAAGCAGGCCATTGCCGCTTCGCCCCAGCCCAAGGACACCTGGAACCAGCTGCTGATGGCGTCTTACGCCGAAGCCGGCCAGACCGGTGAGGCCGTCGCAGCCGCCGAGGCACTCGCCGCCAAGACGCCGAACGACAAGAAAGCCCAGCTCAACCTGGCCAGCATGTACATGCAGGCCGACCAGATGGACAAGGCCGCCGCCGTGATGGACAAGCTGCGTGCTGCCGGGCAGTTGACCGAAGAAAAGGAATACAAGCAGTTGTATTCCATCTACGCCAACACCGAAAACAAAGAAAAGGACGTCATCGCCGTCATCAATGAGGGTATGCAAAAAGGCATCCTCAAGCCCGATTATCAGACATACCTCGCGCTGGCACAGTCTTATTACTACAGCGACAACGTGCCGAAGGCGATCGAAAACTGGCAGAAGGCCGCACCGCTTTCCAAGGATGGCGAGACGTATTTGAATCTGGCCAAGGCGCTGCACTCGGAAGGTCGCATCCCGGAGGCCAAGCAGGCCGCACAGCAGGCGATCGCCAAGGGCGTTAAAAAACCCGAAGAAGCCAAGAAGATCATCAACCTGAAGTAAAAAAGAAAATAAACCCCCGAAATCCCTGTGTTTTTAGTGGTTACAGGACTCGGGATTGGTATAAGCTTGGGGGTTGATGCGGTGTCAAAGCCGTCCAAAAACCTGGGGATCATCACAGTGATCCGGGGCCCCCACTGAAAGAGCCATTGGCGCATGACGGAACAACTCGTTATCCACAGGCATGACTACGATGCCGGGAACCAGGGTCTGAGCTGGGCCCGCATTATCGGCATTGCTTTTGTAATTGCTTTGCACCTCACTGCACTGATGATGTTGCTGATCCCTGCAGTGGCGCCGAAGGCTCCGGCAGAGAAGGAGCGCACCACCATGGTTACCTTGGTGGATGCACCGCCTCCTCCCCCGCCGCCGCCGCCGCCGCCGCCCCCGGAAGACAAGCCGCCGCCGCCGGTCAAGAATCTGTCGCCGCCGAAGCCGTCACCGGTTCCGCCGCCGCCGGAAGCTCCGGTGGTCGACGTTCCCGAACCGCGTCCGAGCGATATCGTCACGCCGCCGAGCCCGCCGACCCCCCCGGCTCAGCCCAGCGACATTGGCGCCAGCGTCGATATCTCGTCCAAGAACATGAACCCGCCGAAATACCCGCCGGCAGCCTTCCGTGCCGGTGTCCAAGGTGAGGTCATCCTGATCGTGGATGTGGACGCCAACGGCAACGTGACCAATGTGTCGGTCGAAAAGTCCAGCCGCAACCGCGACCTTGACCGTGCTGCGATGGACGCAGCACGCAAGTGGAAGTTCAACGCCTCCACTGTCAACGGGCAGAAAGCTGCCGGACGTGCCCGCGTCCCGGTCAACTTTGCTCTGAACTGATCCACGGGCCGGCTACGGTCGGCCCAGGATCCTGTCTTCCTTTCGCTCCACCCTTCATCACCACACACAACAAAGGTAAGCGTCATGCTGCAGGAATTCTTTATCGCCGCCGCTGCAGGGGGCTCCAATCCGTCGGCCGCTCTGTCGCAGATGGGCTTCGAGCACTTGATCACCGAAATGACCTCCAGCCCCGGCGACTTCGCCGTGTCTTGGGTCGTGCTGATCACCCTGATCTCCATGTCCGCTGCCTCCTGGTACTGGACTGTCATCAACATCTTCCGCGCCACCCGTCTGAAGGGCGCGGCTGACCGCGTCACTACCGCGTTCTGGGATGCCCCAAATGCACAGGACGCCATCCGCGCCATGGAAGAGCAGCCGGCTTCCGAGCCGTTTTCCAAGATCGCGCTGGACGCAGCCCAGGCTGCTGCGCACCACCAGCGCGCCGAAGGCAGCACCGGTGGCCTGGGCGAGAGCCTGAGCCGTTCGGAGTTCGTCGACCGCGCTCTGCGCCAGGCCGTGACCCGCGAAAGCACCAAGTTGCAGTCGGGCATGACCCTGCTGGCGACCGTCGGTGCAACCGCGCCGTTCGTTGGTCTGCTCGGTACCGTGTGGGGCATCTACGGTGCGCTGATCAAGATCGGTGCCACCGGTTCGGCCTCCATCGACGCCGTTGCCGGCCCGGTGGGTGAAGCGCTGATCATGACCGCAATCGGTCTGTTCGTCGCGATCCCGGCCGTGTTCGCGTTCAACTTCTTCTCCAAGGTCAACAGCTCGGTGATCGCCAAGTTCGACACCTTCGCCCACGACCTGCACGACTTCTTCGCCACCGGTTCGCGCGTTCGCTAATCCGGTTGTAAAGAACGACTTCGCAACGATTTAGACGGAGCCCGTTATGGCCTTCAGTAGTGGAAACAGCGGTGGCCCGATGGCCGACATCAATGTGACGCCCCTCGTGGACGTGATGCTGGTGCTGCTGATCATCTTCATCATTACGGCGCCGCTGATGTCCCATAAGGTCAAGGTGGAGCTGCCGCAGGCCAACTTGATCCAGAAGGAAGATGCGGAGAAACGCGCCGCGCCGATCACTCTGGCCGTCAAGGAAGATGGGTCGCTGTACTGGAACGACGAGCCGATTTCCAAGGAAGCCTTGGAGTCGCGCCTGTCCACCGCAGCACAGCAGACCCCGCAGCCGCCGCTCAATTTGCGTGGCGACCGCACGACCAAGATGCGTACGATCAACGAGATCACCAAGATCGCGCAGGGTCAGGGCATGCTGGACGTCGGTTTCGTTGCAACCAAAGTGAAGGGGCAGTAAGCCATGGCATTTAGTACTGGTGGAAGCCGTGGACCGATGGCCGACATCAACGTCACGCCCCTCGTGGACGTGATGCTGGTGCTGCTGATCATCTTCATCGTCACCGCGCCGATCATGACCTACCCGATCGCCGTGGATCTGCCGCAGCGGGTGCTCAACCCGCCACCGCAGACGACCGAACCGCCGCCGCCGATCGACTTGCGTATCGACGCCAGCAACCAGGTGTCCTGGAACAACAGCCCGACCCCGGTCGATCAGTTGCAGCAGAAGATGGAAGAAGTGGTGCAGGCCGATCCGACCAATCAGCCGGAACTGCGCATCGATGCAAATCCAGATGCGGAGTACGAAGTGATGGCCAAGGTGTTGGCCGCTGCGAAGAACGCGCAGATGAAGAAAATCGGCTTCATGCAGCAGTAAAAACGTATCTGCAAGACCGCAACACAACAGTCATGACGCGACTGCAACGCCACCGGAAACGGTGGCGTTTTTTTATGTCTGTTGTGTGCGTCTTGATGCTTGTAAACCCGCCTGTGGCGTAGCGATGGCGATCCGATTGCGCTGTAGCGATTGAGCGCGAGCGACAGCTGCTGTAAAGCGCTGACCTGATTCGCTCAGATGGCGCAGCAGATGCAGACGCAGTGATCGGACGCGCGCAATAACCGCTCGCCTGCGTGCATGAAGTATGCGCAGGCTGTTTCGTTACTGCATGAACTCAAGCGCCAACTTGGCTGCCTCGCAGAATGTCGACGTACGCGCGCACCGTCGCCTCCAATCCTTGGTACAAGGCTTCGCTGATCAGAGCGTGGCCGATGGAGACTTCGAGCACACCCGGCACCGCGGCGAGAAAATCGCCGAGATTGGCTTGCGATAAATCGTGTCCGGCATTGATGCCCAGGCCTGCGGCACTGGCGCGCCGCCCGGCATCGGCGAACAGCGCCAAAGCGGTATCCGTCTGCCCGCTGGCATGCGCGTGGGCATACGGGCCGGTGTACAACTCGACGCGATCTGCGCCCAGTGCGGCAGCGCCGGCGATGTCCGGGTTGCCGGCATCCACGAACAGGCTGACACGGCTGCCAACCGCCTTGAACGCGGCGATCAGCTCGGCAAGTTGCGTGGTGTCCTGTGCAAAATCAAAGCCGTGGTCGGAGGTCAGTTGCCCGTCGCCATCCGGTACCAGCGTGATCTGCTCTGGGCGTGTGGCCCGGCACAATTCCAGCAACCCCGGATAGCCCGCGCGTGGCGGCGCGAATGGGTTGCCTTCGATATTGAATTCCACCGCATGCTCACGCGTCAACGCACTCAACGCCAGCACGTCGCCGGCACGGATATGCCGCTGGTCCGGGCGCGGATGCACGGTGATGCCGTGCGCACCGGCGGCAATGCAGGTGCGTGCGGCCTGCAGCACATCCGGATCGGTGCCGCCGCGCGAATTGCGCAGCACCGCGATCTTGTTGACGTTGACGCTGAGTTGGATGGTCATCCGGTCGCCGTCAGGCCTGCGGCTCGCTGTCGCGTGCAGCGGCCAGCGCGGCCGACTTGCGTGCTTCTGCCAGTTCGCGCAGGCGGCGCAGCTCGGCCGGATCGATCATGCTGCGGGTATCGCGTTGGGTGTCGTCCATGCGCGAGGCGAACCAGCCGCGCGTCCACAGCAGCAGTAGCAGCAACGCCACCAGCAGCGAAACTACCAGCAACCACACGTGCGGCGTGCTGAAGGCCAGCACCAGCGCACCCAGTGCCATAAGCAGAAATAGCCAGTGCATGATGAGCTCCCCGTTGAATGGCGGCAGTGTAGCGTCGGGCACGGTACGGTTCCACGTGGGCGCCGCGCCGTTGGTCAGAGCAGCGGCGACAACAGCCGTGCGAACGCTTCCGGCAGGCGTGAACGCCATAACGGCCGATGCCGCACGAAGCGCACCTCCTGGGCCTGTGCCATGTCCGTGCCGATCAGCCCGGCCATCTCTGCCGCCACCGCCTGGTCGCGGAACAGCATCGACAATTCGAAATTGAGCCGGAAGCTGCGGCTGTCGAAATTGGCGCTGCCGGCGATGCAGACATCGTCGTCGGCCAGCAGCGCCTTGGTGTGCAGCATGCGTGGGCCGTATTCGTAGATGCGCACGCCGGCTTCCAGCAGCTCGTCGAAATACGAGCGTGCCGCATAGGTGACCAGGCGCGAATCGCTCACCCGCGGCACCAGCAGGCGCACGTCCAACCCGCCCAGCGCGGCCGAGGTCAGCGCCATGCGCGCGGCTTCGCCGGGCACGAAATACGGGGTGACCAGCCATACCCGGTGCTTGGCTTCGTGGATGGCTGCGACCATCAGCCGGTGAATCGCTTCCCAGGACGAATCCGGCCCGGACACCAGCACCTGCGCCTCTACGGTGCCTTGTGCGCGGGTGGGCACACCGTCGGGCCACAGCTGCTGGCCGTGGAAGGCCGCGCGGCCCTGGCCGGTGGCATACAGCCAGTCTTCCAGGAACACCAGCTGCAGGCTGCGCACCACATGGCCCTGCAAGCGCACGTGCAGATCGCGATAGGCATCTTGACGCACCTGCTCGTTTTCGTCGTCGGTGACGTTGATGCCGCCGGTGAAGCCGACCCGGCCATCGATGACGATCACCTTGCGGTGGGTGCGCAGGTTCAACCACGGCCGCTTGAACGGCTTGAGCAATTGCGAGGGATGGAACCAGGCGGTTTCCACCCCGGCCTCGCGCAGCGTGCGCAGGGCGCGTCGGGTCATTGCCGATGAGCCGATCGCATCCATCAGCAGCCGCACCTTGACCCCGGCGCGGGCACGTTCCATCAGCGCAGCGCAGATCGCGGTGCCGCTATGGTCGGGCTGGAAGATGTAGTACTCCAGATGGATATGGTCGCGCGCACCGCGCATGGCCTCGATGATGGCGGCGTACGTCGCCGCGCCATCCACCAGCCAGTGCACTTCGGTGGCGCTGCTGGGCGCCAGCCCGGTGGTGGATTGGGCGATTTTGGCCAGCTCGGTGCAGTCGGCATCCGGCGGGCAGACGCTGCTGTAGCTTTCCATGCCCGAGCGCGAGCGCCCGCGCCGCAGCCGCTGCCGTTTGACCTTTTGCGGGCCCAGCCAGTAGTAGATCAACAGCCCAAGGTACGGCAGCGCCGCCAGCGACAGCACCCAGCTCAGCGTGGCCACCGGTTCGCGCTTCTGCAGCACGATCCAGCCCGCGATCCACAGCAGGTACAGCACATAGGCGGCGAGAAGGAGCGCTTCGATGTGGGGAATGGTGGCCAGCCACTCCCACGCGCCCTGAGCAAATGCGAGCATGCGCCGATTCTACGAGCCGCCGCAGCGGTCTGACCGGCGCCTGGACTGCCGCAGTGCTGCTCGAGCTCCGATGAACGCGCGTGACTGTTCGCAGGATGCACGGACATCACAATCTAATGCGATCAAGCTCGACCTTCGCAAATAACGCCTGGATTGAGGTTTGACGGCAGCCATGAAGGCAGTGACACTTGTGCAGCAGGGGATCGAAACGGAGCGTTTGATGATGAAGATGATCGCAATGTTCAGCAGCTTGGTGCTCTTGGGATTTGTCGGAAACGCCACTGCATCGGTGATCGCGCCACAGGCGCTCCATACCTCTACACAGTCAATACTGTAAACGGCCCCGTCTCGGTGGCACCACCCGGAATTCAAGAGCAGCCCGTGTCTCAAGCGGATGCCGACCAATTCGCCATCTACTCGTCGGTGTATCGGAGCGATGGAAATATTGGCACGCTCAACGTAAAGAAAGATCGACTTGGCGAATGGAACTGTTGCACCGAGTTCGGTCAGCCGAATGGTTGAGGTGGCGTCCGACGAGTCGTCTGCCTTCGCCAGCGTCTTTGACGTACGCCGGGAAGGTGCGACCCGTCAGCACGTCATCCACTGGTAAAAAAACCGCTGCTGTCGCTACATCGAACCTGCAGCCCTACGCCTTATCCGCATCCAGGTGATACCGCGTCGCCGCGGCCACTTCGTTTTTCGAGCCCAGGAACACCGGCACGCGCTGGTGCAGCTGTGTTGGTTGGATGTCGAGAATGCGTTCGCGCCCGGTGGTGGCGGCACCGCCGGCCTGTTCCACCAGCATGCTCATCGGGTTGGCTTCGTACATCAGGCGCAGCTTGCCCGGCTTGGATGGGTCCTTCTTGTCCCAGGGGTAGATGAAGATGCCGCCGCGGGTGAGGATGCGGTGCACGTCGGCCACCATGCTGGCGATCCAGCGCATGTTGAAGTCCTTGCCGCGCGCCCCGTCCTTGCCGGCCAGCAAGTCGCCCACATAGGCCTGCATCGCCGGTTCCCAGTGGCGTTGGTTGGACATGTTGATGGCGTATTCGGCGGTCTCGTCGGGCACGCGCATGTTGGCTTGGGTCAGCAGGAAGCTGCCTTCCTCGCGCTCCAGGGTGAAGGCGTGGGTGCCGTGGCCGAGCGTGAGCACGAGCATCGTGCTGGGGCCGTAGATGCAGTAGCCGGCGGCAACCTGCTGGGTGCCAGGCTGCAGGAAGTGCTCGTCGCCGGGCTTCTCGGTGCCCTTGGGCGCGCGCAGCACCGAGAAGATGGTGCCCACCGAGACGTTGACGTCGATGTTGGAGCTGCCGTCCAGCGGATCGAACAGCAGCAGGAAATCGCCGCTGGGGTACTGTTCGGGCACCGGCTGGCTGTGATCCATTTCTTCGGACGCGCAGGCGGCCAGATGGCCGCCCCAGGCATTGGCTTCGAGCAGGATGTCGTTGCTGAGCACGTCGAGCTTCTTCTGCGCCTCGCCCTGCACGTTGCCGGTGCCGGCATCGCCGAGCACGCCGCCCAGGGCGCCCTTGCTCACAGCAATCGAAATGCGCTTGCAGGCGCGCGAAACGATAGTGATCAGCTGGCGCAATTCCGCATCGATACGGCCGGCGTGTTGCTCTTCGATCAGGAAGCGAGTCAGCGAGGGACGCGACATGGGAACGGGCAGTCTGTATAGGAAGTGAGCCGCCATTGTCGCCATTGCGCCGTTAGATTTCGATCACTCGATGCGCGTTTTGCATCGCCGGTGATCGAATGTGTGCGGATGGCGCGTGCGCTGAGCACGTGTCACGTCCGCCAATCGGCATCGAATACGCGCTGCACGGTCGGGGCCAGGAGACCAACAGCGAGCACAAAAAAACCGGGAGGCTTGCGCGCTCCCGGCTTGGTAACGTCGGCCGATATAGCCGATGACAGCGAGCCCGGACTTACATCCGGCTGACAGTCGCCACAGCCTGGGCCACGTAGTCCAGGTTGCGCTGGCTCAGTGCGGCTACGCAGATGCGGCCGGTGCCGACGGCGTAAATCGCGAACTCGTCGCGCAGGCGGTCCATCTGGGTCTTGGTCAGGCCCGAGTACGAGAACATGCCGGCCTGGCGCTGGATGAACTCGAACTCCGGTGCGCCGAGCGTGGCGAGTTTTTCCACCAGCCCCGCGCGCAGGGCGTGGATGCGCTCGCGCATTTCGGTGAGCTCCTGCTCCCACACATCCCGCAATTCCGGGCTGGTCAGCACGCCGGCCACCAGTGCGGCGCCGTGCGTGGACGGGCTGGAGTAGATCGTACGGATGATGCGCTTGACCTGCGACTGCACGGCCTTGGCTTCGGCCGCGGTGGCCGAGACCACCGACAACGCGCCCACGCGCTCGCCATACAGCGAGAACGACTTGGAGTAGGAGCTGGCGACCACGTAGCTGTCGATACCTTCGGCAGCGAGCAGACGCACCGCGTGCGCATCGGCCTCGATGCCCTTGTCGAAGCCCTGGTAGGCGATGTCGACGAACGGGAACAGGTTGCGTTCCTTCAACAGGCCGGCGACCTGCTTCCATTGCTCTTTGCTCAGGTCGGCGCCGGTGGGGTTGTGGCAGCAGGCGTGCAGCAGCACCACGGTGCCCGGTTCGAGCTTGGCCAGATCGGCGAGCATGCCGTCGAAGTTCAGGCCATGGCTGGCGGCATCGAAATACGTGTAATCCACCACCTCGAAGCCGGCCGCGCCGAACACCGCGCGATGGTTTTCCCAGCTGGGGTTGCTGATGGCGATGGTGGAGGTGGGCAGCAGCTTCTTGAGCAGGTCCGCGCCCACGCGCAATGCGCCGCTGCCGCCGACGGTCTGCGAGGTCGCCACGCGGCCGGCCGCCAGCAGCGCCGACTCGGCGCCGAACAACAGCTCCTGGGTGGCTTTGTCGTACGCGGCCAGGCCGTCGATGGGCAAATAGCCGCGCGGTTTGGTGTCCTGCGCGAGCTGCTGCTCGATCTTGTGCACGGCGCGCAACAGTGGGATGCGCCCGTTTTCGTCGTAATAGATGCCGACGCCCAGATTGACCTTATTGGGGCGACTATCGGCGTTGTAGGCCTCGGTCAGGCCCAGAATGGGGTCGCCTGGAACCTGTTCTACGTTTGCAAAGAAGGACACGGCATGACTCGCTGAAGGACGAAAGAGTGAGGGCCGCTGCTGGGCCAAACTACTTCATCGTAGCAGCCCATGGCCGGCGTAGCATGCTTGGTTCCGTACGCAACAATGCGCTCACAGTACGTAATGAGGGACACTACGCTCATGTCCAGACTCACCGTGTTGGCCGCCGCCTGCGGCCTGTTCGCCACGAGCGCCACGCCGCCCGTGCTGGCCGCCGATCCGGCGCCACCCGCATCCACACCGATCCAGCGCTTGCCCGCCGTGCAGGTGGACGCTGCGCGCGTGCGCGGGGTGGACGACTTCGATCTGCCGGCCTCGTTCACCGTGGTGTCGGCCGACGACGACAACCGCCGCGGCGCGCAGGTCTCCGAGCTGCTGGACGGTATCCCCGGGCTGGTGGCGCGCGACCGCCAGAACTATGCGCAGGACACGCAGCTGTCGATCCGCGGCTTCGGCGCGCGCTCCACCTTCGGCGTGCGCGGCGTGAGGTTGCTGGTCGACGGCATTCCGGCCAGCATGCCCGACGGCCAGGGCCAGCTGTCGCACTTCAACGTGCTGGGCGCCGAGCGGGTGGAAGTGCTGCGCGGGCCGTTTTCGGCGTTGTACGGCAACTCCTCCGGCGGCGTGCTGCAGCTGTGGAGCGCCGACGGCGCCCCAAACGACCCGTGGCGGCTGCGTGCCACCTATGGCAGCAACGCCACCGTCGACGTGGGCACGCAGTTGCTCGGCCAGCAGGGCGCGGTGCACTACAACCTGGCCGCTAATCATTTCGAAACCGATGGCGTCCGCGACCACAGCCGCGCCAAGCGCGACTCGGTCAATGCCAAGCTCGGCTTCGATCTGGCCGAAGGCAGCCGGCTGGACCTGGTGCTCAATTATCTGGACGCGCCGGATGCCCAAGACCCGCTCGGCCTCACCCGCGCCCAGTTCAATGCCGACCCGGCGCACGCCACTTCCGTGGCGACCCAGTTCAATACCCGCAAGTCGGTGCGCCAGTCGCAGGCCGGCGCCATCTTCACCCAGCAATTCGACAACCAGGCACTGCGCCTGATGGCCTATGACGGCCAGCGCAGCGTGGAGCAGTTCCTGGCGATTCCGCTGGCGGTGCAGCGCAACCCGCTGCATTCGGGCGGGGTGATCGATCTGGACAGCAATTACGAAGGTGCCGACGCGCGCTGGGCCTGGCAGGGCGAAGCGCTGGGCCGGCCGTTGCAGCTGACCGTGGGCACCAATGTCGACCGTCAGCGCCAGCACCGCACCGGTTACGAAAACTTCGTCGGCGACATACTGGGCGTCAAGGGCGCATTGCGCCGCAACCAGCGCGATGAGGTCCAGAACGTAGACCAGTTCGCGCAGCTGTGGTGGCAATGGAGCGAGCGCTGGTCGGCGCTGCTGGGCGTGCGCCATAGCGACGTGCGTTTCGCGTCGGACGACCACTACACCGTCGGCCGCAACCCCGACGACAGCGGCCAGCGCGAGTATTCGGCGACCACGCCGGTGGCCGGCATCGTGTTTCGCGCCGACGAGGATCTGCGCTTTTACGCTTCGCTCGGACGCGGCTTCGAAACGCCTACCTTCAACGAACTGGGTTACCGCAGCGATGGTGGTGCCGGCCTGGCGCTGGACCTGGGTGCGGCGACAAGCCGCAACGTTGAGGTCGGCAGCAAGTGGCGTGCGCAAAGCGGCGCAGCGGTGGAGTTTGCGTTGTTCCGCGCCGACACCGACGACGAACTGGCGGTGGCCAGCAACACGAATGGGCGCAGCACCTACCGCAACATCCGCGCGACGCGGCGCCAGGGCGCAGAGCTCAGCTGGCATCAGCCGATTGGCGCCACCCAGCAGCTGCAGCTGGCCTACACCTTTGTCGATGCCACCGTGCGCGATGGCTACCTCACCTGTGCCAGCAGCGGTTGCGCCACGCCCACGGTACCGGTAGCCAACGGTGCGCGCCTGCCCGGCGTGCCGCGTCAGCAGTTGTTTGCGCGTTGGCAATGGCAGCCGGCGCAGTGGCGATTCGCCGCCGAATCGGTGGCCTCCGGCGCCACCGTGGTCAATGACTTGGCCACCGAGCGTGCGCCCGGCGACGCGCTGGTCAATCTGGAAGCCTCCCGGCGCTGGACCACCACACTTGGTGCATTGCGCACCTTCGCACGCGTCGACAACGTGTTGGACCGCCAGTACGTGGGCTCGGTCATCGTCAACGATGGCAACGGCCGCTATTACGAGCCAGGACCGGATCGTACCTATACGGTGGGGCTGCAGTGGGATTTTGGTGGGTGAGCAAGCACCCCACGCCCGCACGCCACCGCGCACCAGGCGCTTTGTAGGAGCACCCCGGGCGCGATGAGAGCCGGCTCGATAACGCCAAACCACCACATCACGCGCCACACATCGCCGTCGCTGCCGCCGCAGATGTGCTTTCGTAGGAGCGCCCCCCGGCGCGACGAGGCTTTCCCGATCAGACCGCTCCCCACGCCATACCGCAGCACCATGATCGTCATCGACCACGCCCCTGCCGACTGGTTCCTTCTCTGCGAGGGCGATCGCTGTTGGCTGGATATCAACGGCTCGATCTCGGCCACCGGCGTCTCGATCCTGCTATTGAACGCAAGCGAGCGTGCCCTCGTGCAGGCAGACCCGCATGCCGCGTGCGCAACGTCAGCGTCCCAAGTTCAAGCCCGGCCACACGACTACGCCGCCCGTGCTGGCAGCGCGGTAGACGGCAAGCGCGTGCGTGCGGCAGTACGCCAATGGCGTGCGAGAGGAAGTACGGCGGCCGGCTAGTGCGCTACGCAAACGGTGATTGGCGGTGGGGCTAATCGCTGGATTGCCGCCGGTGCGCTCCAGCATCGCTCTGCACTTGCCGGACAGCATCCGGATCGAGTCCGAGCAGGTCGGCAGTGAGGCCTGATACTGCCGAGCGGGCTGCTAGCCTCAGCCACGCATTGACGGCATGGAGCACGACGATGATGGTCTGGAAGCAAACGGTCATTGTGGCGGCGATGGCAGCCGGCCTGTTGGTCGGCAACGCAGCGTGGGCAGACCACATGGATATGTGCATCGTGCGTGACGATCCGGCCGGCACCCCGGCCATCCCACAAATCCATGCGTGGTTGCAACCGCAAGCCAGGCGGATGACGCAGCCCAGGCAAACATCGCCGCCAGCCGATGCCGCCGCGCTGGGCGCCGTGCGCATCAGCACCGCCATCTTCGATCGACCGTTGAACACGCGCGCCGATACCGCGAGCAAGGCGGCCCCTCTGCCGGCACGCGGCCAGCGCAGCGCGATGAGATCAACATCGACGCGTGCCATGCCGGCCAACGCGATCGTTGGGTGTCTGTCTGGGAGCAGCCTGGGGCCAGCGCAGCCTGGCAGATGCGCTCTCACCGGCAGCACAGGGCGACCGATTGCCAGGTGCCATCGGAAGAGCCCACGACCTCTATGATAAGGTCTGAACAACGAGGCCTGAAAGGGCGGGATGTCGCATCGTTCCGAACAGTAGCGTTTGGATCTTCGGAATTTCGCCACTTCTGGCGCTTTCCGTGGGAATTCCCCGGTTTACAGGCGCACGCTCTCCATGGCGTGCAGTAACTGCTTTCGCTTCATCCACAGGGTTGACAGCGCAAACAAGCTCAGCACGTGTGCCGTGTTCTCGGCCAGTCCGCGATAGCGGACCTTGGTGTAGCCGAACCGGCGCTTGATCACCCGGAATGGATGCTCCACCTTCGCGCGCACGCTGGCTTTGACGTGTTCCCAACGCTGTTCCCGAGCACGCTCGCGGTTGTTGCCGATGGCTTGGATCGTCGAGGGCCTGGCGGCGAAGAAGGATGCTGCTTTGCAGTCCCGCAGTTCGTCGCGTTTTTCTGCGCCGGTATAGCCGCTGTCGCCGAACACGCGGTCTTCTTTGCCATGCAGCAAGGTGTGCGTCACCGTGACATCGGCGACATTGGCTGCTGTGCCATGGACATGGTGCGCCCGCACGGAAAACGCATCCACGCCGATGTGCGCCTTCATCCCGAAATACCACTGATTGCGCTTCCTGGTCTGATGCATCTCAGTGTCGCGCGCGTGATGGGCGTTCTTGGTCGAACTGGGCGCAGCGATCAGTCTCGCATCGACAATCGTGCCGGACCGCAAGCTCTGGCCCTTGCGCGCCAGATGCGCGTTGACCGCTTCCAGCATCCGTGCGGCAAGGCCATGGGTCTCCAGCAGGCGTCGAACGTTGAGAATCGTGGACTCGTCGGGAATGTCGTCCAAGCAACCGAGCTGGGCAAAGCGCCGCAATGTCGGAATCTCGTGCAGCGCTTCTTCCATCGCCGGATCGCTCAACGCATACCACTGCTGCAGCAGATGAATCCGCCACATCGTCGCCAGGGCGTATGGCTGCCGCCCTGGCCGCCCCGACACCGGAGAGTGCGGCGCGATCAGCACGCGCAGTTGCTGCCAGGGAACCA
>NZ_JBBYGR010000008.1:0-45338 GCF_038405005.1 Xanthomonas sp. JL1
TCTTGTGCTTCATCCGCCAGGCGGTCTTGTAGTTGACGCCCAGGTGACGCATCAGCTCCAGCGCAGCCATGTTGGTCGTGGTCGAGGTCAACAGGTGCAGCGCCAGCATCCAGGTGCGCAGTGGCAGCTGGGTGCCCTGGAACATCGTGCCTGCGATCCGGCTGGTCTGATGCCGGCACGTGCTGCACGGGTAGTAGATGACGCCACCGCGCTTGAAGCGCGAGCGCGCTCGTCCCGCGCAGCACGGACAGCGAAATCCCTGGGGCCACCGCCATCTGTACAGAGCGCGGTAGCACTTGGCCTCGGTGCCGTAGGACACAAAGAACTCAGGCATCGACACTCCAGCCTGGAACTGCAAAGTGTTGATGCTCATCTCGCCACCTCGTTGACGTCAGGTGACGGCACCATCACCCCCGCCTGGCGCATATCCTCCGACTGCTGGCTGAAGGTCGGGGCTAATCAGGTACCAGCTTGAACAAACTGCGCTGCGGAACGTCGGCCAATGCATGCAGCATCGGGCGGAAGTTGCTGCGATAAACGCGTACCGCCCCGTTGTAACGCGCACGCGCCTGTTCTTCGGTCAGCCCGACATTGCCATTGCCAAGCGGCGGGTGCGAAAACACCACACTGGGCACGCCTTCGTAGTCCATCCGTGCATCCGTGCATCCGGCTCATTGCCGAACAAACGATCCATCAACTTGCGGCCCGCAGCGATTGCCACTGGCGTCAGCCCGACCTTGCCGCCTACATCGCCGATCGCATGGATATTCGGCACGTTGGTGGTCTGGCCGTCGTCCACGAGCACTTCGCCCTTGTCGCCGAGCGCAACACCCACCGTATCCAGGCCGAGCCCGGCGGTATTGGCGCGGCGGCCTGCCGCAAAGAACACCTTGTCGAAAACGTCGTTGCCCTGCTCGCGCGGATGCACGGAACGACCACGCACGCGCATCGCCCCCTGCGCATCGCGCTCCAACGCCGTGGTGGTGAAACCGAAATGCAGCCGCACGCCCAGATGACGCAGGTTGTCGGCCAACTGCAAAGTCAGTTCCGCATCGAAGCGCTCCAACAAGCGCTCGCCTTGCAAGAACAGATGCACACGACTCCCCAAGGCTTGCAGCAGACCTGCGATTTCTACGGCGATTAACCGCCGCCGATAATCGCAACCTGCTCAGGCGCATGACAGAGGTTGAAGGAATCGTCGGAGACTTCGCCATGCCCTGCGCCCTCCACGTCCGGACGCAGCGGATGTGCCCCGGTGGCGATCACGATGTGCTCGGCGGCACCGGCACGCCGTCGCTGCCCATGATGGTGTGGCGGTCCTGCAGCACGCCGCGCTGCGGGATCAACGCCACACCATCTTCATTGAGACGGCGTCGATAGCTGGCGTGGATGTAGGCGATATACCCCTGCCGATGCGTGACCAGCGCTTGCCACGCCAGCGTCGGGCGCAACACGGCAAATCCAAGCGCACCCGCCAGCTCGATCTTGCCAGCCAGATCGCCTTTTTCGGCACGCAGCCGAGATTGACGCAGGTGCCGCCCAATTCGTTGGGCTCCATGATCGCGACGCGCGCGCCATGTTTTGCTGCGCGAAATCCTGCAGCAAGGCCGCCGGAACCGCCGCCCAGAATCACCACGTCGTAGTCGTAACGCGCACTCATGCGAATCGCTCCGCCCGGTAAGGATGCGGGTCCAGCGCAGGTGCGCGGCCCGTGATCAGGTCGGCCATCAATTGTCCGCTTGCAGTGCTCATGCTGATGCCGAGCATGCCATGCCCGGCTGCGAGCCAGACGTGAGGATGGCCCGGCACTGCGCCCAACACCGGCACATCGTCCCAGGTCATCGGCCGCCATCCGTACCAGCGTTCGATCACTGCAGGACCGCAAGGCGCATGCAGGTACTCGGCCGCTGCACGTTCCAATGCAGCCAGACGCGTGGCATTGAGCTGCGTATCGCGCCCGGAAAATTCCATCGTGCTGCCGATGCGCAGGCGGTCGCGCCACGGCACCACGAACACCCAGCGATCCTTCAGCACCACTGGGCGATGCGGCATCACCTGTGGCGCGCTGTAGGTGATCGAATAGCCTTTGCCAGCCTGCACCGGCAAGCGCAGACCAAACTGCGCCGCCAGCACCGGCGACCATGGTCCGGTCGCAATGACCACCTCGCGCGCATAGCGCTTGCCGTGCTCGGTCTGCACGCAGGTTCCAGCTCCATCAGGTGTGAGTCCCTGCACACGGCAGTGCGCATCGATTTCCACGCCATGCGCGCGCAGCACTCTCACCAGCTCAGCGGTGTATTGCTCCGGGCGCAGATGCGCATCGCCAGGGAAATGGATCGCGCCGGCAATGCCATTGCGAAATGCCGGATCCTGGCGCACATAGTCCGCACCTTCGATCACCTCGGCCCGGATACCCCACTGCGCCAGCAGCGCGCACTCATCGCGGTATTGCGCAAAGCAGCGCGCATCGCCAAACACGTAATCCAGTCCGTCGTTACGAAATTCACAGTCCAGCGCATACCGCGCCACCCACTCGTCGAAGCGCTGCCGCGCATCGTGCAACAACGCCGCGCGCGCCTGCGCACTGGACTGCCAATCGCGCGCATTGCAACGCCGTGCGAAGCGCAGCAGCCAGCGCCATAAGCCGGGATCCAGACGTGGTGGGATATACAGCGGCGCATCCGGGGTGAACATCCATTTCACCGCCTGCGCAAGCATGCCGGGCGCCGCCAGCGGCGGTGCATGGCTCGGCGTGATGGTGCCGCAATTGCCGTAAGACGTCGCTGCACCCGGCGCACCGGCATCGAGCACATGCACTTGCCGGCCCGCTTGGACAAGTGCCAGCGCGGTGGCCAGGCCAATCGCGCCCGCACCAATCACCAGAACGTCGTCGCGAACGGCGCGCATGCAGGCGCTACCCGGCGCGCTTGGCGCCGCGCCACATCGGCGGCACATGCAGATAGGTCACGCTGCGCCACGGCCATTCCATCGGTCCGAAGCGGAACCAGTGCAGCCAGCACCGGCTCAGCAGCACCTGCAGCGCAAAGAGCCCCAGCGCGAACGGCAATTGCCACACACGCGGCAACTGCTCGAAATAACCCAGCCCATAGCCGTAGAAGATGCCGGTGCACACCAACGATTGCAGCAGGTAGTTGCTCAATGCCATCCGCCCCGCTGGCGCAACCCACGCCAGACGCGGTGCCAGGCGCACCACCCATGCGGCATAGCCCAGGCACATCAGCGGCCCGGCGATCAGCGACAGCGCGAAGGCGCCGGACAGACGCATGTCCAGCCGCGCCGGATCGATCCACGGTTCCAATGCATAACTTGCCAGCATCACGCACAGCCCGAGCGGCAACACGGCATAGCGCATCGTTGCAAACAAGCGCGGGAAGCGCTCGGGCGTGGCGATCGCGCCGCTACGTACGAACCAAGTACCTAGCAGGAACATGCCGAACATGGACGGGCCATTGATGCCGAGGCCGGTCATCGCCGCCTGAAAGTCATGCCACCGCTGCACCGTCGCCTGCAGATAGGTGCCGCTGCCGAATGCGGCGCGCTGCGCCTGCACATTCGCCAGTGCCTGCTGCGCGGCATCGGCCATATCCGCTTTCCACTGCATCGCGGCGGCAGGATCGGCCTGCGCCAATTCGCCGGCCACGCCATACAGCAGGGCCAACCCAGGTGCGCACAGGTACACCAACGCGGCGAACCATGGCAGCGTGACCGTTGGCACGTTGCGCGCGCTCAGCAGCAATAACGCCAGCAGTGCATAGATCACCAGAATGTCGCCGGACCACACCAGCAAGGCATGGCCAAGGCCGATTGCCAACAGCCCCAGGGTGCGACGTAGATACAGGCCGAAGAACGCGCGCCCAGCCTGCGCGGCGCGCTGCGCCATCACCGCAAAGCCCATCCCGAACAACAACGAAAACAGCGTGTAGAACTTCCCTTGCACGAACACGTAGACCAGCGCATCGGCGATACGATCGGCACCATGCCAATGCGGATCGACCCCGGTCGTGGCCAGATCGAGCGGCCCGACGAAGGCTTCCATGTTCATCAGCAGGATGCCCAGCAGCGCCACCCCGCGCAGGACGTCCAGCACGACGATGCGCTCGGTCGCAGCAATGGGGAACAGCATGTCGCGGGATGTCATCACGGCTCAGGCAACTAGATGCGGCGGCGCGCGCCGCAGAATGCAAACGGCCCACCGAGGGGGCGGGCCGTCAGGAACAGCAATCGCACACGCTCTGCCCCATACGCGGCGAGCAGACTGGCGCGTGGGGCGTTGGCAACATCGCAGCGCCCCAAGACCGGCATGCGACAGCTGCGCACGCGCGCACCGCTGACCCGAACACCGCGCAACCGGATGCCCGCCCGATCTTAGTAGTGATGACTGCCATCGCCGTGCACATGGCCATGGTCACGCTCTTCGGCGGTGGCTTCACGCACCTCGACGATTTCCACGTCGAAATGCAGATCCTTGCCGGCCATCGGGTGATTGAGGTCCACATCGACCACGCTCATGCCGACCTTCTGCACGGTGACCGCACGCGGGCCGAAGTTGGTCTGCAGTACCACCTGGGTGCCGGGCACCAGCTTGGTGGCGCCGAAATGCTTCTTGGGCACGCGCTGGCCCAGGCCTTCGCGGTATTCGCCATAGGCGTCGGTGGCCTTAACGTCCACGCCGAAGCTCTCGCCGGCTTCCTTGTCCATCATGGCCGCTTCCAGGCCCGGGATGATGTTGCCGTGGCCGATCATGATCGCCAACGGGTCACGCTCCTTGGAGCTCTCGATCGGCTCCTGGCCGATCTCGGAAACGGTGTAGTGGAAGCGGACGACGCTGTCTTTTTCGATCTTCATGCGTAGCTCTGAATGAGGCTGCCCGGTGGCAGAGGGTGGTGGACGGCTTGTCGGCCGCCGGGTGCGCCGCCATCATGGCGACCTTCCGAACCGGCCATTATCCCGGCTCCATGCATATGACGCCAGTTTTCGCCGCTCGCCCCCGACGCGTCGCGGCCAGCCTGTTGCTGGTCCTGCTGCTCCTGGGCGGTTGTTCGTCGCAAGCGCCGGTCCGGCGTCCAGCCGCACAGCCCCCGGCAGCGCGCGTGTGGCCGCAGGTCCCACCGGCCGACCCGGCCGCCGCCAACAACATCCTGATGCGCGCGTTGGGGCTGGTGGGCACGCCGTACCGCTTCGGCGGCAATACGCCAGAGACCGGCTTCGACTGCAGCGGGCTGGTGACCTATGTGTACAAGGATGTGCTGGCACTGCCACGCACCTCGCGCGAACTGGCCGCGATCCAGGGCCCACGCATCCCGCCAGAGCGGCTTGCCACCGGCGATCTGGTGTTTTTCGGCTCCGGCGGCAGCGTGACCCACGTCGGCATTTATGTCGGTGAAGGTCGCTTCGTCCATGCCCCCACCACCGGCGGTACGGTCCGCTTGGATTTTCTTGATGGAGCTTACTGGCGCGACCACTATTCAGGTTCAAAGCGGGTTTTGCACTGAAATGTCACTTTCATCATAAGTCATAAAACGGAAATTTAACTTTTTTTGAACGTAACGATTCTTTCACCAGGGCATTATCGCGCATCGACAGCAGAACTGTGATTCCCGCGTGACGAACGACGAACAGACCACAACTGGCGCCGCACCGCTTCCGCCCCGGAAACCGCTCCGCCTGCTATGCGCCACCGCTCTCTTGATTTCAGCACTTCCCGCATTCGCGCAGACCGCCAGCAGTACGCCATCCGCTCCGCAGACGACCACGCCTGACAGCACCGTCGCCGCCGAGAAAGCCGCAACCCGCAGCCGCGCCGATGCCGCTGCCACTGCAACGCTGGCCGCCCTGCTTCCGCACCTGGCTGCAAACGACGCCATTCCGCTGATGGACCGCTCGGCAATGTTCGCCGGCGATCTCAGCCGCCTGCTTGCCAATTACGACGTGTCGCAGAGCGCAGCCAATGCTGCACAGAACGCCGTGGCCGACAGCCGCGTGCAGGTGATCCTGCAGCGCGCCATGGCCCTGCTCGGCACTCCGTATGTCTGGGGCGGCGAGTCCACCGAAGGGTTCGATTGCAGCGGCTTGGTCGGCTATGTGTTCAAGACTGCGCTCGGCATTGATCTGCCGCGCGTCTCGCGCGACATCGCCCGCGACGAATCGGCCGAACTGATCAAGGACCCAAGCGCGCTGAAGGCTGGCGACCTGGTGTTCTTCGGCAAGCGCGGTCGTATCGACCATGTCGGCCTGGTGGTCGGCGACGGCAAGTTCCTGCACGCGCCCAGCCGCGGCAAGGACGTGCGCGTGGATTCGCTGGCGAGCGGCTACTGGAGCGAGAAGTTCATCCAAGCGCGTCGGGTGCTGTAACGCCCGGTTGCTTCGCCTCCGTCATGAAAGGCCGCGATGATCTCGCGGCCTTTTTTGTTGCGCGGTGCGGGGTGGCTACTTCAATGTGCACGCTGCGCGGCATGTGCTCGCGCATACCGGCTTGAGGGACAAGCGAGCCGGGCGCTACTCTGCCTTCAGCACATCGCCTGCCATCGGGCAGATGACCTACCTGCGCCGTGGCGCCGGTTACCCCGAGGTATCTGCCCTGTAATGGGCCATGGTGTCCTCGATGCCCTTGCTCAACTCCATCACCTTGAGCGCGTAGTCGGCCAGGCGTTGATCTTCCGGGGTGTCGGGCCGCCAGGACGGCACTTCGACCGGAGTGACGCCGTCCGGGTCCATCGCCACGAACACGATGATGCAATGCGTGCACAGGCGCGAATCGCCGCCCATCGGACTGCGCGCGCGTACGTCGATGGCCAAATGCATGCTGCTGCGGCCGGTGTAGACCAGCTTGGCCGACACCGCCACCAGATCGCCGATGCGCACCGGCGCCACGAACCGGATGCCGCCCACCGCCACGGTGACGCAGTAATGCCCGCTCCAACCGCTGGCCGCCGCAAAACCAACCTGGTCGATCCACTTCATCACCACGCCGCCATGCACCTTGCCGCCGAAGTTGACGTCGCTGGGCTCGGCCAGAAAACGGAATGTCAGATCACGCTGTTGGCCAATCACCGCCCGCCCTCGTCAATGGATGAGCTGGAAGTGTGCCATGTGGGTGGAGACTCGGCGTACCTGCAGCGCCCTCACCGTATCGGTCGAGGCGAGCGCGCTACGAACATCGGCAAGCGTCACCTCATACCTGTCCATCAGCCAAGATGCTGGATGCGTTGAAATGCATCGCGCGAGCCTGAGAAGCGTCGTCATCAGATCGCCTGACTCACGCTGCCCCGCATTATCAGACAACGCCAACACGCGCACTCAACTGCCAATCGCCCTGACATTGTCCCGCTTGCGCAGACGCAGCCACGGGAAATGCGGCTGCGGCAATCTGAGCGTCTTGCGCACGCGGGCGCTCCAGCGGCGCGGGTCGAACAACCACTGCACGGCAAAGCGATCGAACGTCGCGTAGGTGTGCTGGTGGTAATGCGCGGCCAGTTGCGGAACGCCCAGCTCGGTGAAATAGCGCAGGCTGCGCGCGGCACTTTCCTGGCAGCGTTGCGGCGTGGCGTAAAGCGGGCTGTCGAGAATATGCAGCTCGCCATCCTCGCGCAGTTGGGCGAGCAAGCGCACGATCAATGCGGCAGGGTCGGCGAAATACTGCACGCAGGCCGGCAGCAGGATGACGTCGAATACATCGCGTGGCAGCGCCAGGGTCTGGATGTCGGCAGCAACGAAACTCAGGCGCAGCTCGTGGCCGAAGACGCGTGCGGCCTGGACAAGTTCGGTGCGATTGACATCGATGCCGCAGACCTCGCGTTGCAGCGACTGCGCCAGCAAGTGCGATAGCCAGACATTACCGCAACCGAGTTAGAGGATGGCGCCTTCGCCGGCATGCGTGCCCAGGTGCTGCACCAGCAAACTGCTCAACAGCGCGCGCACGCGCCATTCCAGCGTTGCCCCAGTTTTCCGCCCGGACGCGGCAGGCTGCGCACCTGCGCATCGGTGTACAGCCGGCCCTCCTTGCGCCGGATCTCCAGGTAGTGCTGCTCGAACGGGTCGTCGGCCAAACCGCGCTGCACGAACACGCCATCGACGCTCTCTAGCCCGGGCAGTTGCTGCAGCCGTTCGCGCAGCATGGGAAATCCAGCACGCATCAAGCCGCCTCAGCGCATTGGCCTGGCGCTGTCAGCCGGCGATTCTTCCAGTCCCACATTTGGTGGAGGCGGAGTCGTAGATGCGCTTGTCGAGCAGTCCGGTTTCCTTGGCCACCAGCACCGGCACCAGCATTTGTCCGGTGACGTTGGTCATGGTGCGCATCATGTCCAGGATGCGATCGATCGCATACAGGTAGCCGATCACTTCCAGCGGCAGATTGGCGGCACTCAGCACCACCGTGGCCATGATCACCGCAGTGCCCGGCACGCCGGCCGTGCCGAAGCTGCCGAGCACCGAAGCGATCAGCACCACGAAATACTGATTGGCGGTCAATGGCACGCCGGTGTATTGCGCAATGAACACCGCGCACAAGGCGGGAAAGATTGCGCCGCAGCCATCCATCTTGATGCTGGCGCCCAGCGGTACCGCAAATGCGGCATAGTCCTTGCTGACACCCAGGTTATGCGTGATCGAACGCATCGCCACGGGCATTGCCGCGAAACTCGATGAGCTCACAAACGCCACCTGCATGCCGGGCGCGGCACCGCGGAAGAACTTCCACGGGTTGAGCCCATGTGCGAGCAACAGACTGCTATAGACGACCAGGATCTGGATCGCGCAGGCCACATACAGCGCCAGCACGAAATTGCCGAACGGCAGCAGTTTCGCAAAACCGTAGCTACCGACCAGGCTGGCAATCAGGCCGAACGTCCCGAGCGGGGTCATCTCCAGCACGAAGCGCGTGACCTGGATCATGATGTCGCTCATCTGCCCGGTGAGCTTGCGCGCCTCGGCCACACGCTCGCCGAGCTTGACCATCGCAAACCCCAGCAACCCGGCGAAGAAGATCACCGGCAGGATCGACCCACGCCCCGCCGCCAGCACCGTTTCGCCGGCCGCGTTGGTCTTGGTGCCGATGCCGGTCAATGCGTAGAACGGGTTGGACGGCACCACGTCCAGGAGTACCTGGATCGGGTTGGGCACATCGCGCGGCTTCCAGGCCGAATCCACACTCAAACTGAAATGACCGGCGCCCGGCTGCATGATCGTGCCGACAGCCAGGCCCACGCCCACCGCCAATGCCGCGGTGATGACGAACCATAAAAACGTGCGTCCACCGAGGGCGGCGACCGACTTTTGCCCGTGCAACGACGAGATCGCATTGATCACCGCGAAGAACACCAGCGGGATCGCGATCATCTTGATCAGGGTGACGTACAGATCGCCGAGTGGACCGAACCACACATCGGCTGCCGGGCCCATGGCCGCACCGATGATCGCACCCAGCGCAAAGCCGGCCACCACGCGCTGCCAGAACGGAATGCGCAACCAGGCCGCAACCAGTTTCATGTCGTCGAATCTTCCGGGGGGAGAGTGCATGCACCATAGCCCAGGCCCGCGCCGCCCGCGAGACCACAGCTGGAACAGCGCTGTGTCATCGGTGTGACACCATCCAGCGCGGCATAATGGGCATTGATTGAGCCACGAGTTCGATGCCGATGCGTTACCGCCTGCCTGCCCTCGCCGCCCTGACCACGCTGTGCGTCGCCGCCTGCGCCTCCACCGCCGGGAGCAGCGCCTGCGCACCGGCGTCGGTCCGCGTAGAGGTGCCGCAGGTGACGCACCCGGCCGGCGAAACCCCGCAGTGGTGGTACCGCTCCGGCGCCGCCCACGCGGCCGGCAATGGCGCCATGGCCGGCAAGGCACGCAACGTGATCCTGTTCCTGGGCGATGGCATGAGCCTGACCACGGTCGCCGCCGCGCGCATCCTGGACGGCCAGCGCAAGGGCGGGCCGGGCGAAGAAAACCTGCTATCGTGGGAGCAATTCCCCGCCACTGCCTTCAGCAAGACCTACAACACCGACTCGCAGACGCCGGATTCGGCCGGCACCATGACCGCGATCACCACTGGCGTGAAGTCGCATATGGGGGCGATCGGGGTCAGCAGCGGTCACCGCAGCGATTGCGCCGACAGCTTGAACAAGGGCCTGTTGAGCTGGCTGCAGCTGGCCGACAGCGCCGGCATGGCCACCGGCATCGTCACCACCACGCGCCTGACCCATGCCACGCCAGCGGCAACCTATGCGCATTCGCCGGACCGCAACTGGGAAAACGACACCGACCTTCCCGAATCGGCGCGTGCTGCCGGTTGCCAGGACATCGCCCAGCAAGTGCTCTCCACCGCCCGCTACGGCCGTGGCCCGCAGGTGGTGTTGGGGGGAGGACGCAGCCAGTTCCAGAGCGTGCAGGAACGCGACCCGGAATACGACGACAAGATGGGCTTGCGCTTGGATGGCCGCGATCTGGTCGCCGAGTGGAAACAGGCGCACCCGCAGGGCGCCTATGTCTGGAACGAACAGCGGTTAAAGGCCGCGGCCGGCGCGCCGGCGTTGCTGGGCTTGTTCGAACCTGACCACATGCAGTTCGATCACGACCGCAACCGCACCCCGCAGGGCGAGCCCAGCATGACCGAGATGACCCGCACCGCGATCCAGTCGCTGTCGCGCGACGCCAATTGCTTCGTGCTGATGGTCGAAGGCGGTCGTATCGATCACGCCAACCACGCCGGCAACGCCTACAGCGCGCTCGATGAAACGGTGTCGCTGTCCGATGCCGTACGCGTTGCCGTGCAGACCGCGCCGCCGGACACGCTGATCATCGTCACCGCCGACCATTCGCATACGCTCAACTTCGTCGGCTACCCGTTGCGCGGGAATCAGATCCTGGGCAAGGTGCACGGTACCGACGGCGAAGAAGGCGACCGTAGCCAGCTGGCTACAGATCTGGCCGGCCAGCCCTACACCACGCTCAGCGACGCCAACGG
Organism: Xanthomonas sp. JL1; assembly: GCF_038405005.1. Classification (NCBI taxonomy): domain Bacteria; kingdom Pseudomonadati; phylum Pseudomonadota; class Gammaproteobacteria; order Lysobacterales; family Lysobacteraceae; genus Xanthomonas; species Xanthomonas sp. JL1. The sequence goes on from NZ_JBBYGR010000008.1 coordinate 10,979, forward strand.
CCCCGGTTACACCGGTGCCAGCAACGCGCAGCCGGCCGGCCCCAAGAAGTATCCGCATGAACCCAGCAGCAGCGAGCCGGCGTCCGGCCGCCCCGACCTGACCCACGTCGACACCGAAGCGCCCAGCTACATGCAGGAAGCGCTGGTGCCGACCAAATCCGAAAGCCACGGCGGCGAAGATGTCGGCATCTGGGCCACCGGCCCCGGCAGCGCCGCGTTCCGCGGCACCTTAGAGGAGAACGTGATCTACCACGTCATCGTCCAGGCGACCCCGCGCCTGCGCGCGCACCTGTGCAAGGCGGGCACCTGCGATGCCGCCGGCGTGCCGGTGGAGTTGCCCAAGCCGACCACCTTCGAGGCTGCGGTCAAGCGCTGATGCGCGCGCAGTATTGGCCGCAGGATCGCGCTTGTGCTGACCGACACCCCGCTACGGCTGCCTGCCATCCCGCCCGGCCCGGTGCTGCTGGCCTACAGCGGCGGGATGGATTCCAGCGCGCTGCTGCAGTTGCTGGCGGCAACGCCGCGCTACCGCCAAGCAGGATTGCGCGCGCTGCATGTGCATCACGGGTTGCATGCCGATGCCGACGCCTGGGCCGCGCATTGCCAGCGCAGCTGCGATGCGCTGCAGGTGCCGTTGCAGATCGTGCGGGTGCAGGTCGAGCGCGATAGCGGCCTCGGCCTGGAAGCTGCAGCACGCAACGCGCGCCATATTGCATTCGCGCACACCCTTGCCGCTGGCGAGTGGCTGACGCTGGCGCACCATCGCGACGATCAGGCTGAAACATTTCTGCTGCGTGCGCTGCGCGCCTCTGGCCAGGAAGGGCTGGCAGCGATGCGCCCGCAGCGTCCGTTCGCCGACGGCACGCTGTGGCGCCCGTTGCTGGCGCATTCCCGCGCCGATCTGCTCGCCTATGCGCTCGCGCAAGAGGTGCGCTGGATCGAAGATCCCAGCAATGCCGACCCACGCCACGACCGCAATTTCCTGCGCAGCCAGGTCTTGCCGTTGCTGCAGCAACGCTGGCCGCAAGCAGCCGATGCGTTGGCGCGCAGTGCGCAACTGAGCGCCGATGCCAGCGCATTACTGCTGCAGCAGGACATGGCGTTATTGCCAAGCGTGTGTACCGCAAGCGGCGCGCTGGATCTGCACGCGTTGCGTGCGCAGCCTATCGAGCGAAGGGCAAGGCTGCTGCGCGCGTGGGTGAGCGCTGCGCATGCACCGCCGCTGCCGGCGCAAGGCGTGGCCGCACTGGAACGCGAAATCGACAATCACGCCGCAGATCGGCAGGCGTGCTTCGCGTGGCAGCAGGTGGAAGTACGCCGTTGGCGCCAGCGCCTGTTTCTACATCGCCCCGCTGCAGCCTGGCCAACAGACTGGCAAGCCGCTTGGGATGGCGCAGCGCCGTTGCAATTGCCCGATGGTGCGCAGTTGCGGTTGCTGGGCGCAACCGGCCTGCGTTTTGCGCAACCGCTGCTGGCGCGCGCGCGCCGGGGCGGCGAGCGCATCGTGTTGCCGCAGCGCACGCATGCGCATCAACTCAAACATCTGCTGCAGGCGCTGGACCTGCCGCCATGGGAACGCGCGCGCCTACCGATCCTGTGGGAAGGCACGCAGGTGCTTGCCGCCGGCGATCGCATCATTTCCGGCAGTTTGGACGCATGGTTGCAAGCAAACGCCGCAGCGCTGCAATGGTGCGCAGCTGCCGATGCGAATTGACCCGCCTGCGCGCGCGCCGCACACTTTAGCGATGGCCAAGAAGTCCTTGAACGAAACGTCCCCGGTTGCCCGCTTCGAACAGTCGCTGGAAGAACTCGAGCAACTGGTGCAGAAGATGGAAGTCGGCGATCTGAGCCTGGAGCAATCGCTCACGGCCTATGAGCGCGGCATCGGGTTGTACCGCGATTGCCAGCAGGCGCTGGAACAGGCAGAACTGCGCGTGCGCCTGTTGACCGACCCTGCCCGCCCCGAGCTTGCCCAAGCCTTCGAACCGCCGTCGCTGGACGGCTGAGGTGAGTTCGGCGCTGTTCGACCACTGGATCGCCCGTACCGAACGCAACCTGGAAGCCGGCTTGCCGAGCGCCACGTGTGCGCCGCATCGCTTGCATGCAGCGATGCGCCACGCGGTGCTGGGCGGTGGCAAGCGCATGCGTCCGCTGCTGGTCTATGCAAGCGGCGCACTGTTCGGCGCGGCTGAAGATCAGCTCGACACGCCCGCGGTGGCGGTGGAACTGATCCACGCCTATTCGCTGGTGCACGACGACTTACCGGCGATGGACGACGACGCGCTGCGCCGCGGCCAGCCCACGGTGCATATCGCCTTCGACGAAGCCACCGCCATTCTCGCCGGCGATGCCTTGCAGACACGCGCCTTCGAATTACTGGCCGCTGCCTCTGCCAGCGCCGAACTGCGCGTGGGCTGGATGCAGAGTCTGGCAACGGCTGCGGGCGCGGCCGGCATGTGCGGCGGCCAGGCATTGGATATCGATGCGACCGGGCAACTGCAGCCCTTGCAGGACCTGCAACGCATGCATGCGCTCAAGACCGGCGCGTTGATCCGTGCATCGGTGCATATGGGCGCGCTCACCGGCGGCGCTGCAACGGCCGACCAGCAACGTCTGGACGAATTTGCCGACGCGCTTGGCTTGGCCTTCCAGGTGCGCGACGACATCCTGGACGTGGAATCGAGCTCGGCGCAGTTGGGCAAGACCGCTGGCAAGGACGCGGCGCAATCCAAATCCACCTACCCCGCCTTGCTCGGAATGGACGGCGCCAAGGCGAAGTTGGCCGAGCTGGCCACGCGCATGCATGACGTGCTGCAGCCCTACGGGCAACCCGGCGAGACATTGGCCAGCTTGGGCCGGTTTGCGGTGGACCGTGCGCACTAGGCGCAGTTGGCAATGCGGCTACACGCCGCAGTGAGCGGCTGCGGCCAAGACCCGAATCGATCTTCGGCGTCCAATTAGACTCCATGGCATTCCGTCTCCCGTATGGCCACATATCGGCCATGCGTGACATAACACCGGCCGCGCAGGGCACGATCTGCGCACTCCATGCGCCAGCGCACGGTCAACGCCTGCAGGGGGATTTTCCAGCCAGAGAACTTGATCACATATCGGAACTTTTCTTGCTTGCGTTTGTGTCGGCAACTGACACGCGCGAACCGCCGACAAGTGACGGACTGCATACTTTAATGCTGGATTATCGGAAAATCATACATTTCAGTACTGCTCAGAATCCAATCAAGGCCAAAAATATACCCAATGAAACGACTTGTCGCGTCTGCTTTGTTCTGCCTAGATTCGGATTGTCCGCATCCGCGGACATCCCCCGACCTGATTAGCCCTGACCCTCAGCTGGATTTTTGTTGCAGTCCTGCAAATAGCTTCGTTTTACCGATGTGTTCCATGATGTCTGATCTTGGCGCTGCTGATGCGAGGAGCCGGTGCGAAGTTCTTTCAGCCAGGACCCCATGGCGGCCTGGCATTGGGCCGGTTTAGCGATAAGCGCGGAGGTGCTGTTGCTGAAAGTCGGGGCTAATCAGGTCCCCCGATCAGTCGGAGAATCACTGGTGAAGAACGTTTTTCCCGCATCGTTTGCAGCAGGCACGCTGGCCGTTGTTGGCGTACTCGGATCGGCGCAGGCGCAGTCCGTGCGCGGCCCAGTTGCGTTGACCATCGAACTGTCGCCCGTGGCCGACCAGGCTGGCCGCCATCAAGGCAAGATCGCCGTCACCGTCACCAACAACAGCAGCCAGGTCGCACGCGTGCCGACCTATCAGCTGCCACTGAAGTCGCTGGACAACGGCATTCTGGAAGTGAGCCGCGACGGCAAGCCGGTGGACTACATCGGGCGCCTTGTCAAGCGCGGCCTGCCCAAGGCGGCCGACTTCACCATCCTGCAGCCGGGCCAAAGTGCGAAGGGCGAGGTCGATCTGGCCGGCGCCTACGATCTGTCTACCAGCGGCAACTACACCATCCAGGTGCGCTCGGTGCTGCAGTACGCCTCCTTTTCCGACGGTAGCCTGATGAAGGCCGCCAACGGCGAGCCGGCCGTGGCCACCAGCACCCCGATCACCGTGTGGCTGGACGGCGCACGCCGTGGCGTGCAGCGCCAGCTCAGCGTCGGCCCGACCGCCGTGGTCAACGGCATCAACTACCTCAACTGCAGCACCACCCGCACCAGCCAGGCAGGCACTGCGGTGACTGCCGCGCGCAACTACCTCAACGCCGGCAGCACCGGTGCGCGCTACACCACCTGGTTCGGCACCTATAACGCCTTACGCTATAGCCGGGTCAGCTCCAACTTCGTCAACATCGACAACGCGCTGGACCAGAACAACGGCCAGCTGAGGATCAACTGCAGCTGCGAAGCGAATCTGGCGGATGCGTATGCGACACCTATGTCAATCCGAACCAGCCGTACGAGATCCATGTCTGCGGCGCGTTCTGGAGTGCATCGACCACCGGCACCGACTCCAAGGCCGTCACCTTGGTGCACGAGACCAGCCACTTCACCGTGGTGGCCGGCACTCAGGACCGCGTCTACGGCCAGTCCGGCGCACGCAGCCTTGCCCAAAGCAATCCGGCCCAGGCGATCACCAATGCCGACAGCCACGAGTACTTTGCCGAAAACACCCAAGCGCAGAACTGAGCGCATCATCGTCTGAAACGACAAAGGCCCGGCAGCGATGCCGGGCCTTTGTGTTTCGCACCGCGCCGATTACTTGATCAGGCGCAGCGCGAACGGATAGCGGTAGTACTCGCCGTTGTTGGCCTTGACGGCGGCAACGATGCAGAACACCTGGCTGGCAATCCAAACCAGAGTGAGCAGGAAGGCCAGCGCACCAAGCGTCACCACAGCCAAAATGACAGCCGCGATCATGGCTAGCGTCACCGTGATCTGGAAATTCAATGCTTCCTTGGCTTGATCGGTGGCAAAGGGTTGGGACGGGCTGGCGTCTTTGCTGATCAGCCAGATCACTAACGCGCCGATGAAACAACTAACGATGCCAAGCAAATGGGCAGCCAGCGCCAGGGTGCGCTCCTCCGACGGTGTGCTGGTACCGACCGGCGGCGGTGGCGGTGCGGCGTGCGATTCGAATTCGCTCATCATGTGTGCCCATGCATGGTTGTGGTGCGGCGGACTATAGCAACGATTCAGCCAGCCACCAGTGCGGAAAGACAGGGCATCTAACCGGTGACATGGCTGCAAAGCCTGCGCCACCATGCGTCGCCGTCACGCGCACAGCAGTGGCGGTATCGCGGCACCGCCATAATGCAGTGGATAGCGATAGCGCTCACCGCACGCCGCCTTTATCGCGGCACGTAAAGACAACACCATTGCTACCAGCAACGCCGGTTTCAGGATCGCCCCTAACACTATTCCGGCGCCAAAGATCACCAACGTAGGCGCCAGCAACAGCATGTCGATGTGGAAAGCCCACCGCCCAGCAGCATGGCCTGCCGGGCGTGCTCCGCAGCGAACGGCAGCGTATCCCGCATGGCCATCCATATCGCTCCGGGCAGCAGCCAAAGCAACAGCCACCACCCTGGCGCGAAGCCCATGTTGACAGCGCCCGCGACGAACAGGCCGATCCACAGCGAAAGATGCGCAACCGCCGCAAGCGTGCGCTCCTCGATGGAGGCAGGGCTGTCGGTCGTGACGTGGCCTGTGCCCTCGTCGTGCGCGAATGGACCTTCAGGCGTTGGTTCGTTCACTCGTTGCCGGCCACGGTCATCTTGCCTACGAGCACCGAGCCAATCTTGACGTGTGAACGCGGGTCGACATCGCTGCCCACCGCTTCGATGCCGGCAAACATGTCACGCAGATTGCCGGCGATGGTCAGGCCATCGACCGGGTAGGTGATCACGCCGTTTTCGATCCAGAAACCGCCGGCGCCGCGCGAGTAATCGCCGGTGACGGGATTGACGCCATTGCCCATCAGTTCGGTGACCAGCAGGCCGCGCGACATGCCGGCAATCATCGATGCCAGATCGCCTGCGTTGGCAGTGACCTGCAGGTTATGCACGCCACCGGCATTGGCGGTGGTCTGCAGGCCCAGCTTGCGTGCCGAATAACTGCCCAGCACATAACGCTGCAGCACGCCGTCGGTGATCAATGCCGAACGCCGCGTCGCCACGCCTTCGCCATCGAATGCGGCAGAGCGCAGGCCACGGCGCAAATGCGGCAGCTCCTCGATGTTGAACCAGTCTGGAAACAGCTTGGTGCCCACGCTGTCGAGCAGGAAGCTGGCGCGGCGATACAGCGCGCCACCGGAGACCGCACCAAGCAGATGGCCGACCAGCGAGCGCGCCACGTCCGGTGCGAACAGCACCGGCAATTGGCCGGTGGGCAGCGAACGCGGCTGCAAACGCGCCAGAGTGCGCTCGGCGGCATGCCGGCCGATCGCATCCGGTGCTTCCAGATCTTCGCGCGCCAGTGCGCTGCTGTACCAGCCGTCGCGCTGCATGCCATCGCCCTGCCCGGCAATCAGCGCGCAACTGATCGAATGGTGGGTGCCGCGCTCGCGGCCGATGAACCCGTGCGAATTGGCGTACACCGACAGACTGAGCCCGGTGCTGGCCGAGGCGCCATCGGAATTGCTGATGCGCGCGTCGGCGTCGCGGCCGGCGGTTTCGCAGGCCAGCGCCAGATCCACGGCGGTGTCTGCGTCCAGCGCCCATGGGTGCCAGCTGTCCAGCTCGGGGAACTCGCGCGCCATCAGCTCCGGATCAGCCAGGCCGCTGGCGGCGTCGTCTTCGGTGAAACGGGCGATCGCGCAGGCCTGCGCCACGGTGGATTCCAGGCTGGAATCCTGCAAATCCGCAGTGCTGGCACTGCCCTTGCGCTTGCCGAAGTAGACCGTCACCGCAATGCCGCGGTCGCGGGTGGATTCGACCGTCTCCACATCGCCCAGCCGCACATTGACGTCCAGGCCGCGCTCTTCGCTACAGCTGACTTCGGCCTGGGTGGCGCCGGCCGCGCGTGCGCGCTCAAGCAGGCGCTGCGAGATGTCGGTGAGCGCGTCCAGGCGCTGCAGGCTGTCGTCGGTGACACGGATTTCAGAGGAGAGTGCGTTCAATGCTTTATCCTTGAGAACGCGGATCCGTCCGCGAAGCCCGGCCATCCTTGGCCGGAGTGTTTGAATTCGGTGCGGAGTGTTCCGCCGACACCCGGCCGTTCAAGGCCTGAGCTGTTTATCAACCAAGTTTCGGGATGTAGTGGCAATGCGCGGACGCGATGAAGACACCGGTGAATTTCGCGGCGCCAGCCGTAGCCAGCAGCGGCGCGAAGCGCTGGAGATTTTCGACCTGGGCGAGAAGCTGGTCGCGCTGACCCCGGCGCAGCTGGCCAAGTTGCCGGTGCCCGAGTCGCTGATCCCGCATATCGAAGAGAGCAAGCGCATCACCTCGCATATCGCGCACAAGCGGCAACTGGCGTTTCTGGCCAAGCACATGCGCCGCGAGGACGACGAGACCCTGGCAGCGATCCGCGATGCGCTGGACGCCAACAGCGACACCGCGCGCCGCGAAGTGGCGGCGATCCACCGGGTAGAGCGCTGGCGCGAACGCCTGCTCGCCGACGGCGACGCGGCGCTCGCCGAACTGCTGGAAGCCTACCCGGCCGCCGACCGCCAGCAACTGCGTCAGCTGGTGCGTAACGCGATCCACGAACGCGCCAAGAACAAGCCCCCGCGCGCCTACCGCGAACTGTTCCAGGTGCTGCGCGACCTGTCTCAAGAGCAGGGATTGGAGAGTGGGGATTCGGGATTGGAAGACGGCGAATCGGCGTTGGAAGACGACGAGTAAGGCGTCGCGGAAGCGGCGGCACAGCAGACCGGCAGTGATCGCCGACCGGCCCGACCTCCACCGCCAATTCCTACCGCGACGCGTCGAGGTCGATGTGCCGCAGGCGCCAGACACACGGCAACGAACTCCCGCTGCGACGACCTCCAAATCCCGATGCCGCAAGCGCATTGGGACCGCTGCATCGCAAAAGCCAGAAACCCCGCTCTGCGCTCCTGCCATTGCGAATCCCAAATCCCGATTCCCGAATCCCCGCATCTCAGGCCTGCGTTCCGCCAACGGTAATGCCGTCGATCAACAGCGACGGCTGGCCGACGCCAACCGGCACGCTCTGCCCGTCCTTGCCGCACACGCCCACGCCTTCGTCCAAGGCCAGGTCGTTGCCGATCATCCGCACCTTCTGCATGGTCTCCGGGCCGTTGCCGATCAACGTGGCGCCCTTGACCGGCGCGGTGACCTGGCCGTCTTCGATCAGGTAGGCCTCGGTGGCCGAGAACACGTACTTGCCGCTGGTGATATCGACCTGGCCGCCGCCGAAGTTCACCGCGTAGATGCCCTTCTTGACCGCGCGGATCATCTCTTCCGGGTGGTGCTGGCCGGCGCGCATGTAGGTATTGGTCATGCGCGGCATGGTCAGGTGCGCGAACGATTCGCGGCGACCGTTGCCGGTGGGCGCCACGCCCATCAGGCGCGCGTTGTGGGTGTCCTGCATGTAGCCCACCAGCACGCCGTCTTCGATCAGCGTGGTGCATTGGCTGGGTGTGCCTTCGTCGTCGATGTTGAGCGAGCCACGACGGCCGTCCAGGGTGCCGTCATCGACGATGGTCACGCCCGGCGATGCCACGCGCTCGCCCATGCGTCCGGCGTAGACGCTGGTGCCCTTGCGATTGAAGTCGCCTTCCAGACCATGGCCCACCGCCTCGTGCAACAGCACGCCGGGCCAGCCCGGGCCGAGCACCACCGGCATCACGCCGGCCGGCGCGGGGATCGCGTCCAGATTCACCAACGCCTGGCGCAGCGCTTCGCGCGCGAAACCTTCCGGGCGGCCGTCGGCAAACAGTTCGGCATAGCCATAGCGTCCACCGCCGCCGGAATAGCCGGATTCGCGGCGGCCGCCCTGTTCGACGATCACCTGCACGTTCAAGCGCACCAGCGGGCGCACGTCGGCTGCCAGCACGCCGTCGCTGCGGGCGATCAGTACCGTGTCCACGCCGCCGGACAGGCTCACCATCACCTGTTTGACCCGCGGGTCGGCAGCGCGCAGAAACTGGTCGATCCGGCGCAGCAGGTCCACCTTGGTGGCGCTGTCCATGTCGTCGACCGGGTCGGTGGCTGGATACAGCGCGCGGCCACTGCCGCGCACCAGCGAACGGGTGGATTGCGCCCCGCCCTCACGCGAGATCGCGCGCGCGGAGTGCGCCGCTTCGAGTAGCGCATCGCGGTGGATGTCGTCGGAATAGGCGAAGCCGGTTTTCTCGCCGGCGATCGCGCGCACGCCGACTCCTTGTTCGATGGAATGCGTCCCGTCCTTGACGATGCCGTCTTCCACGCTCCAGCTCTCGCGCCGCGAATGCTGGAAATACAGATCGCCGAAGTCGATGCCCGGCCCCAGCAGGGCGCCGAAGGTGCGGTCGAGATGGCCGGCATCCAGGCCGGAAGGAAGCAGCAGCCGGGTTTCGGCCAGAGTGAGAGCGTTATCGGTCATGTGGTCAGGATGGGGCCCGCGCGCCGGGGAGACAAGTCGTTCCGCTGAACATGCGCGCAGCTATCATCGCTGGCCCGTTCTTCACCGATCCCCCGCGCATGAAGCTCATCGCCCACGTTCTGGACGGCCACACGCTGGACATCCGCCCTGCCCCGCATGAGCGCGCGTGGATGGACGCCACCGACCAACGCTACGCGTATCGCTGCCTGCCGCTGGCGATCGCCAATGCGCATGGCTGGGAGCTGCTGTGCCAGTCCGGTTTCGAGGCCAGCTGGGACGGCAGCGACGTGCTGGCAGCGATCACCATCACTGCCGACGCAGACACGCATGCACCGGCGATCAGCCACTTCGGCCATGGCGTGCTGACCTTCCATGTGCCCTGCCTGTTCCGCACCGACACCGGCGTCGATCTATTCGTGACCGGGCCGTTGAACCAGCCCAAAGACGGCATCGGCGCACTAAGTGGCATGGTGGAAACCGACTGGAGCCCGCACAACTTCACCATGAACTGGCGTTTCACCCGCCCCGGGCGGGTCCGCTTCGAAGCCGGCGAGCCGTTCTGTCACCTGTTCCCGCTGCAACGGCAGTTGATCGAGCAGGTACAGCCGCAGTGGAAGCCGCTTTCCGAAGCGCCGCAGCTGGCACAGCAACACGCCGACTGGACCCACAGCCGCACGCGCTTTCTGGATGAATTGCCCGATGCGCAATCGGCGGCAGCGCGCGAGAAATGGCAGCGTGGCTACTTCCTTGGCGTGACCGCACCCGGGCAGCGGAGCATCGCTCGCGCCTGCGGCTGCCGATGTTTACCCGTGCCGGCAGCGACGACACGCCCGCCGACTGAGTGGGTCAGCGCAGCGTCGGATCTGCCTTGCCGGATGTACCCGATGGGGCGGCCGGTTTGCGAGGCGCCCGCTCGCGCGCCTCGCGCTCCACCACATCTACCTGCGGCTCTTTCCATGGCCCGGTGACGTGGTAGGTCTTGGCACCGATCGCACCCAGCGGTTTAGCGAGCACCGCGTTGGCCGCCGCGCCGACGGCCGCACCCACCGGGCCACCGGCAACTGCGCCGACCACGGTCAGCAGATTGCCGGCCCTGGGATTCACATCCACGGTCTGGTCGAAGGTCTGCGCGCGCAGGTCGGTCTGCCCGCGGATGGCGATGTCGGCAGCCGGGCCTTCGATGCGGATGGCATCGGTGTGCGCGAAGCCCTCGCCGAAGCGCACTTCGCCGGCCAACTTGTTGAAGGCCAGGCCCTTGGAGAAGAAATCGCGGAAGTCGAACATCAACCGACGCGGCAGCTGCGCCACGCTGAGCAGGCCGAGCACGCGGCCGGCGCCTGGGTCCACTTCCAGCAACTGGCCATTGCGCACATCGACCTTGAGGTTGCCGCCCAGCGAGCCAAGCGCAAAACCAGTGGGCGCGCCTTCCCAGCCGGCATTGAGTTCCAGCTCTCCCTCGCCGCCACGCAGCTGGCCGCCCAAGGTGAGGTTCTGCAGCAGATTGCCCAGGTTGCGGCTGTCCACCCGCGCCGACAGGCGCGTCGTGGCTGCGTCGCCCTTGCCACGCCAGGCACCGGTGAGGCCGATGTTCTGGTCGTCCGAGCGCAGCTGCAACTGATCCACCTGCATGCCATCGACGAGCCGGCTGCTGCGCAGGGTGGCCGCACCAAAGGTCATTTTGCCGATCTGCAGATCGTCGATATCCAATGCCAGCGGCGGAATCGAGACCGGGTCGAATTCGGCCACGGCGCGACGTGCAGGTTCCGGCAAGGCGCCGGCCAGCGGGTCGCCGGGTTCAGGCGCGGCCGGCTCAGCAGGCGCCGCCACCGGCTGCCAGTGCACGGTCTTCAACGTGCCCTGCACGGTTGCACCATCGGCGGTGGGCACGGTGAGCTGGCCGGCCAGCGAGGGGCCGGCCAGCGTGACCGCCACCGCATCGCGGGTGGGACGCAGACGCAGGCGCGTTTGCGGGAACACGCCGCCGATCATCAGCAAGCGGTCCGCCTGCACGTCCACCTGCTGCAACGGCACCGCATCTTTCTTGGGAATGGCAGGCTGGCCGGGCAGCGGCGGCATGTCTGCATCGCTGCTGGTGGTGCGCGCCAGGCTGATCCAGTCGATCGCATCCAGCGAGGCGGCGCGCCCCGTGACCACCAGCCCGTTGGCCGGTGGCCGTTCGGTGACGGTGTCGCTACCCATCACCACCCGCACGCCGGTCTGCTCGCCATGGCTGCTGGCCTTGAGCGCCACCAGCTTGCCGAACGCCACATCGATATCGCCATCGCCCACCGGCAGCGCCACCTTGACCTGGGTATCCAGCGGCTGTCTGGCGGCCTTGTCCAGCGGCGCAGGCAGGTCCAGCGTGGTACCCACCAAGTTAGACCGGAGCGTCAGCATCGCAGTGGCATCGGTCTGCCCCGACGACAGCAGCGGCACATCCACGCCCACCTGCCAGGGTGCGCTGCCGTGCACGTACGGGCGCAGCCACTCCATCTGCGGTGCGCGGTCGAACAATTCCTTTGCATCCAGGGTGGCGCCAAGACGCGCTTCGAAGGCCTGCGTAGGGTTTTGCACCAATCCGCCGGCGCGCAACGACAACTCGCCGCTGCGCCCCTCGTGCTGCACGCTCAGATGCTCGGCGGCGAAGCCGGTGTCGCGGTACTCGGCCTGCCCGCTGACCTGGTCGAAGGCCAGATCCCAGCGCGCATCGGCCAGCTTGGCGCCCTGCAACGCCACCGTGCCCTGCAAATGGCCGCCAACGCCATAGGTGCGCAAGGGACGCAGCAGATCGAAGGTCACGGTGGCCGGGCCGGACACGGTGAGATTACGCAAGGTGTCGCCATAGCGGCGCTCCAGCGGGCTCTTGCGCAGCATGCCGAGTAGTTGCGCCGCATCGGCCTGGGTGGAGGCGCGGACGTAAAGTTCGGACGTAGCGAAACTGGGAATCCCCGCTTCCACCTGTGCGATCGGGGTACCCGCAAGGTCGCCCTGCCCCCGCAGCGAGAAACCGTTGCCGATAAAGCTCAGGTGCGCCTGGACCTGTTCCATCGCCGGCCAGTCCGGCTGGAAGCGGATCACGCCGTCGCGAATCTGCCCGAACGCTTCGAAGCGCCCGTCGTTATTGTCGAACGGCCAGTCGTCCAGATCGCCGCTGACCAGGCCGGTTCCGCCGGTGACGGTGCCGCCAGCCACAGCCATGTCGAGCCAGTCGATGAGGGCCTGGCTCATCTTGGAGCGGATCCAGAATTTGCGCGCCACCGGCAACGCCACATCATCCAGCTGTGCCGCCAGCTGTATGCGCGGGCGGCTGCCATCGCCCTGGAACCACAGCCCGCCGCGCACGTTGGCGCCGTAATCCTTGCCCTGCACACGCAGCGCCGAGGTGGCGACCTGCCAGCCAGCGCCTTCGCGCCAGCCGACAAGCTTGCCGGCCAACTGAATCTCATGCACCACGCCAAAACCGGTTGGCCAATCGAAGCGCAGCGTCGCGTCGGGCGCGGGGTCCAGCTCTACGCCCTGCGCGTCGCCATCGAAGGTGCCGCGCAGGCCGCTGATGCCCGGCGCATTGCCCACCGGCAGAAACCCCAGCTCTTCGATCTGGCCTTGCGCGCGCATCGCACCGCCCTGCTCGCCGTCGACCTGCAGGTCGGCCACGCGCAGCTGCGGTTTGGACCGGCTGAGCCAGCGCCGCAAGGCGGGCGACAACTGCTCGCTCAGCGCCGCGGCGGCGATCAGGCCCGAGACATCGACCTGCTTGCCCACCACCGCATAGCGGCGCCCGCCGGCAATGCTCAGCCCGTCCAGGTGCTGCAGTTGCGCTGCCTGACCCAGGCGCAGCAGCGGCGCGTCCACCCGCCAGCCGCCGTCGATGGTCTGCCAGCGTGCGCGCGCCTGCAGACGCTCCCAGGTCAGTGTGCGCCGCGCGCGCTCGCCCGGCAGCGCGTCCCCGGACAGGCGCAGCTGCTGCAGGTCGGCATCCACGCTCACCGCAGCGATCTTGCGTGCACGCAGTTGCGCCCAGGCTTGCAGACGCCCGCCACCGCCATCCACGCGCATGCCGCCGAAGTGCAGCAGCGACGTCCACGCGGACAGGTCGGCCGGGTCGGCTTGTGCGTAGGCGCTGCCATCGCCACTGTCGCGGTCGAATGCCAGCACCACCGTCAGCGGCGCGCGCTTGAGATCGATCCAGCTGCGGCTGCCCACCTTGACGGTGGACCCGCTGACACGCAGGCGTAGGTCGATGCGCGGCAACGTGGTGTCCAGGCCGATCGATGGCGCAGCCACATGCAGGCGCGCTTCGGCCAGCTGGATCTCGCCGAGCCGGCGCAGCGCATCCAGCGGATCGGAGTTTCCGCCGCCGGGCATGCCCTGGACCGACCACACACCGTCGTCGCTGCGTTGCAAGGTCAGCGCCAGGCCACGCAGGCGTATTTCGGTCAACGAATGGCCCGGCAACAGCCCCGCATACATCGCCAGCAGCACCTCCACCTGGCCAACGCGCACCTCGCCCTGCGGACCGATGCGCAATCCGTCCAGCCGCAACAGCGGACCGCGGCGGGTCCATTCGGTCTGCAGCCGATCAAAGACAATCGGCTGACCGGCTCGCTGGCTCAGCCACTGCGCAATCTGCTGCGGGTGTTGCTCGGCCAACGGCAGCGCCTGGCTGGCCGCGCCCACCAACAACGCGACCGCCACCAGCGCAAGCGCGCTGGCAGTGATCGCATAGCGGCGAAACAGGCGGAGACGGCGGCGCAGCGGGGTGGGCATCAGGAGCGGGGATTGGGGATTAGGGATTGGCTACAGCGTGTCCGGGCACGGTAACGTCAACGCGCCTGCTGGCCGCACATCATGACGGGGCCGGCTTTTACAAATCCCGAATCCCGATTCTCCAATCCCGACCTCACAGCAGCACCACATCGAACTGCTCCTGCAGATACTGGTCGTCGGACTGGAAGAGGATGCTCTTGCCGAGAAACTCTTCCAGCTCGGCCACGGCTGCCGATTCTTCGTCGGTGATGCGCGCGACCACTTTCGACGACGCGATCACCAGCAGGCGCGCGGCATCGAACTGGCGCACCGCGCGGGTGATCTCGCGAAAGATCTCGTAGGTCACCGTTTCGGCGGTCTTGATGGTGCCGCGCCCACCGCATTGGCCGCAGGTTTCCGAGAGCTGGCGCTCGAGGCTTTCGACGGTGCGCTTGCGGGTCATCTCCACCAAGCCCAACGGCGAGAACTCGTACACGGTGGTCTTGGCGTGATCGCGTGCCAGCGCCTTCTCCAGCGTGCGCAGCACCTGACGACGATGCTCGGAGTCGTCCATGTCGATGAAGTCGATGATGATGATGCCGCCCAGGTTGCGCAGGCGCAGTTGCCGCGCCACCGCCTGTGCGGCTTCCAGATTGGTGCGGAACACGGTTTCTTCGAGGTTGCGCTGACCGACGAACGAGCCGGTGTTGACGTCGATGGTGGTCATCGCTTCGGTCTGGTCGATCACCAGGTAGCCCCCGGACTTGAGCGGCACCTGCTTGTTCAACGCACGGCCGATCTCGTCTTCCACGCCGTACAGGTCGAAGATCGGCCGGTCGCCGGTGTACAGCTCCAGCCGCTCGGCCAGCACCGGCATGTACTTGGCCACGAAGGCCTGCAATTGCACGAAGGTCTCGTTGGAATCGACTTTGACCTTTTCCACGTCGCGGCGGATCAGGTCGCGCACCGCACGCAGCGGCAGGCTCAGGTCTTCGTAGATGATGCTGCACGGCGGCGCCTCGCGGCCGCGGCGCTCGACCACGTTCCAGACCCGCGAGAGATACGCGATGTCCTCGGCCAGCGCCTCGGCCGGCTGGCCTTCGGCATTGGTGCGGATGATGTAGCCGAAGCCGCCATGCTGGGCCGAGACCTCGCTGACGATGGTCTTCAGGCGCAGCCGCTCGGCTTCGTCTTCGATGCGCGCCGACACCCCAACGACCTTGGACTGCGGCAGCAGCACCAGATAGCGCGACGGAATGCTGATCTGGGTGGTCAACCGCGCCCCCTTGGTGCCGATCGGGTCCTTGACCACCTGCACCACGATGTCCTGGCCATCGCGCAGCAGCTCCACGATCGGCACCGAGGCCGGCGGTGGCGGCGGGATCGGCGTTTCTTCGGTATCGACCACGCTGGCCGGCGCCGGCGCCAGACGGATCACATCGTTGGCGTGCAGGAAGGCGGCACGCTCCAGCCCTACTTCGACAAAGGCAGCCTGCATGCCGGGCATCACCCGCTGCACTTTGCCTTTGTAGATATTGCCCACCACGCCTCGGCGCCAACCGCGCTCGATATGCAGCTCCTGCAGCATGCCGTTCTCGATCACCGCCACACGGGTCTCGCGTGGAGTGACGTTGACCAAGATCTCTTCCGACATCAATGCGCTCCGAAGGCTGTGAGCAACTGCGAGGTGTGATAAAGCGGCAATCCCATCACGCCGGAATAGCTTCCGGACAGATGGCGAATGAAGCGCTCGGCACGGCCCTGGATCGCGTACGCGCCGGCCTTGCCCATCGGCTCGCCACAGGCGGCGTAGGCGGCGATCTGCGCGTCATCGAGCCTGTCGAAGGTGACCTCCGACACCACCAGTGCCTGCGCCGGCGCGCGCTGTGCGCAGACCAGAACCACTGCCGTGAGCACCTGGTGGGTGCGCCCGGACAACGCGCGCAGCATCGCGATGGCATCGTCCACATCGACCGGCTTGCCGAACACCCGCTCGCCCAGCACCACTTCGGTATCGGAGCCCAGCACGATGGCATCGGGGTCGGCGGCCTGTACCAGCGCCAGGCCGGCGTGCGCCTTGTCCAACGCGACGCGCTGCACGTAGTGGTCGGGCGATTCATCGGCTGCGCGCAGCTCGGGCACATCCAGTTGCACCGTCTGGAATGGCACATCCAGGCGTTGCAGGAGTTCTTGTCGGCGCGGCGAACGGGAAGCGAGATAGAGCATCCGTCCAGCATACCTGTTGCCCGCACTCGCCCGCTTGCTTGATGAACGCATGCGCCGTTGCCGATCGCCTTGTTGCGTTCGACTCACAACATATTCATCGACCTGCCAACACGCTCGCCGCACAGACAAGGAGATCCCATGCTTACTCACCTCAAGCCGTTGTTGCTGGCGCTGTCCCTCGCTGCCGGAACCGCCATGACCGCCCACGCCCAACCTGCGTCGAGCTACACCGTTCCCAGCGACGGCACCCTGCTCAATGTGTCGGCCGAGGCCGAGGCCAAGCGCGTGCCGGACGTCGCCACGCTGTCTGCCGGCGTGGTCACCCAGTCCGCCGACGGCAACGCCGCCATGCGCCAGAACGCCGAACAGATGAGCAAGGTCATGGCCGCAATGAAGACCGCCGGCATCGCCGACAAGGATGTGCAGACCAGCGGCATCAGTCTGAGCCCGCAGTACACCTACAAAGTGAACGAGGCACCCAAGATCAACGGCTACCAGGCCAGCAACACGGTCAGCCTCAAGGTCCGCGACATCGCCCGGCTGGGCAAGGTGCTCGACGCCCTGGTCGCGCAGGGCGCCAACGACATCAACGGCCCGAGCTTCTCGATCGACCAACCTGAACCGGTCTACGACGAAGCACGCGTGGCCGCACTGAAAAAAGCCCAGGCGCGTGCCGAAACCTATGCCAAGTCGCTGGGCCTGAAGGTGCGCCGCATTGTCAGCATCTCCGAAGGCCGCAGCGGCGGTGCGGTGCGCCCGATGATGATGGCCGCCTCGTTGCGCTCGGCCAAGGCCGAGATGGACACCCCGGTGGCCCCGGGCGAAAGCACGCTGTCGATCAACCTGGATGTCACGTTCGAGCTTGGGCGTTGAGAAGCTAGAACTGCGTCAAGACCTACGATGTGTTGCATTTGCACTGCTTTCTTCGGAGGGCAGTATCGTTTACGCGGTCAGTCGACTCCGCGCACCGCTCTCCCGGCGATTGAAAGTCACGAGCTTCCCTCAGCCTGAAAACTGGTTACTTAAAAGCACCTAGAGTCACGCTATTGCAGTCTTAGAGCGGCTAATCAAGACTACTGCGCAGCCGCCAAGCGGGCGCGGCCGGTGCTCGGAATCGGCATGTACCACGCTTAACATTCCGGTTCCGAGTGCGCCGGCCGCGCCCACCTGACAGCTGCTCGCGACGTGTTGTTAGCCGCTCTTGATAGGCGTTTTCTGTTGTTTGTGCTTAAAAAAACATGAGATTTAGAGAAATCGTTCTTTAAGCGGATGCAGCCGCTCTCTAGCATCAGATGTCAGCGCACCGTCATATTCGTGACGGCGCCCATCTGGAGAGCGATAGAGATGACCATCCATTCCGCACGGCACCGCCGCCCGTTCTTCTGCTCCACGTCGCCTGTGCGCTATGGCCGCATCAGCATGCTTGCGCTTGCACTGAGCGGAGCCGTCGGCATGCTCGCCACGGGCACTGCGGCCGCGCAAAGCACCACGGCCGGTATCTATGGAAGCGCACCGGCCAGTGGGGGGGCAACGGTCACCGCGCAGAGCGATAACGGCTTTACGCGCACTGCGCCGGTCGATGCCAGCGGCCGCTATGCCATCGGCAATCTGCCAGTGGGCACTTACACCGTCACTCTGCAACGCGAAGGCCAGGCCGCCGAAACGCGCAAGAACATTGCATTGCGCGTCGGCGCCGGCACCGATGTGTCCTTCGGCAGCAGCCATGCGTCTAGCGGCACTGCCACGCTGGGCACCATCACGGTCACCGGCAATAACATCTCGCCGGTGGATGTTTCTGCGACCGCCTCACGCACGGTGATCACTGCCGAGCAGTTGCAGCGCTTGCCGCTGGCACGCTCTGGCGAAGCGATCGCGCTGTTGTCGCCTGGCGCGGTGCAGGGCAGTGGTTATTTCGGCAACGCCATTTCCTTCGGCGGCGCCGGCGTCACTGAAAATGCCTACTATCTCAACGGCTATCTCAGCTCCAATCCGCTGACCAACATCGGCGGCGTCACCCTGCCCTACGGCGCTATCGACCAGCAGGAGACCTACACCGGCGGCTACAGCGCCCGCTACGGCCGCTCGGCAGGCGGCGTGCTCAGCCAGGTTGGCAAGCGTGGCACCAACGAGTGGCACTTCGGCGGCCAGATGCTGTGGCGGCCGAAGAGCTTGTCCAGCGACTACAAGGATGTGTTCTATCCAGACACGCCACTGCCCTCTTCCGACTATTCCTATTCCAAACCAAAGTTGCCCGGCACGCTGTACCGTAGCCGCAAGGGCGACAAGGCCTGGAATACGGTCTTTAGCGCCTATGTCGGTGGACCGCTCATTGAGGACAAACTGTTCGTTTTCCTTGCCGCCGAGCAGGAGCGGAAAGACGGCGTGTCGACCGCAAGCCGCGGCGCTTCGGTCATCGGCCGAGACACCTATCGTGTGGACAAGCCGAAGGTCTACGCCAAAGTCGACTGGAACATCAATGACAGCAACATTCTTGAATTCACCGGCGTCAAGAACAACGACCGTGAAAGCGGCGCGTACAGCGATTTCAGCTACCCTGGAGTGATCGCCCGAAGCGCAAGCGGTGCGTTCGCCGATACGGTCAAGGTCGACGACCGGTACTACATCGGCAAATACACCAGCTACATCACCGACGCACTGACCTTCAGCGCGACCTACGGCAAGAGCCAGCAGAGCGACTATCGCAACAATCCCAGCCTGGCTCCATATCTGTACAACGCCAATCGGGAGGATCCGGCCATCACCGGTGGCGGCGAGATTCACAACAACCAGACCTCGACCCAGTCACGCGATGGCGAGAATCGTACCCATGGCCTGCGCCTGGACCTTGAGTACGTGCTCGGCAGTCATACGCTTGCCAGCGGCGTGGACAACATGTACTTCAACGCCAACAACGAAGGTGCACTCACCACTGGACCAGGCTACACCTGGTCCTACGACAACCTCGATCCCAACGTACCTATCTCCGACACGTTGGGTGTCGGTCCGGCAGGCGGCAATGGCTACTACGTCTACCGCGGCGTCTTCAAGACAGCCACCAGCATGTCGGTCAGGCAAAAAGCCTATTTTCTCGAGGACAAGTGGCAGATCAATGATCGTCTGTTGCTGATCCTGGGCGTGCGCAACGACAAGTTCACCAATTTCAATGATGCTGGCAAGGTCTATGTGGAAAGCGGCGACCAATGGGCGCCTCGGCTCGGCATCAGCTGGGATGCGTTTGGCGACTCGTCGTTGAAGGTCTACGGCAATGTCGGTCGCTATTATCTGGCGCTTCCCAATAGCGTGGCCATTCGTGGTGCGTCGCCCTCGACGAAGACGAGCGAATATTTCACCTATACCGGTATCGACGCCCAAGGCAACCCGACCGGCCTGACGCCGATCCCGGTGGATCCGAGCGTCGGCGTCTCGTGCTCGGGAAATGTCGTCTCTTCCGATCGCGAGTGTGGGCAGCAACCCGATGTCGCGTCAGTTGCGGCCCACAACCTGAAATCGATGTACCAGGATGAGTTCATGGTCGGCTTCGACAAGACGCTGGGCAGCGACTGGGTCACCGGCGCCAAGTTCACCTACCGCAACCTGGGCACCACCATCGACGATGTCTGCGATTCGGACAAGATGCGCACCAAGCTGACCGCGATTGGCGTGGACCCCAGCACGGTCGATGTTCCCGGGTGCGTCATCTTCAATCCGGGCGAAACCAATTCCTTCAGTCTGGCTAACCTGGATGGGTCCGGCCGCACCGCGCTTTCAATGTCGTCGGCCGATTGGGGCTTCGACAAGAAGGCCAAGCGCAAGTACCTGGCACTGGATCTGTTCCTGCAGCATCCGTTCGACGGCACGTGGGAAGGCCGCATCGACTACACCGTGTCGCGCAACTTCGGGAATACCGAGGGCCAGGTGAAGTCGGACATCGGCCAGGCCGACGTGTCCAAGACCCAGGACTGGGATGCAGCTGCGCTGATGTGGTACTCCGGCGGCTACCTGGCCAACGATCGTCGCCACCAGATCAAGCTTTACGGCTCTTACCAGATCGCACCGGAATGGCTGATTGCAGGCAATATCCGCGTGCTGTCCGGCACGCCGAAGTCCTGCCTGGGGTATGTCAGTATCAACGGCATCAGCGAAAATTCCGCCGCAGGCGATCCGGTGGGCTATGGCTCCTCGTACCACACCTGCAACGGCCAGCCGTCGCGTCCGGGCGATGCCGGCCGCTTGCCATGGACCAAGATCGTCGACCTGGGCCTGACCTACCGCCCGGAATTTGCCGACAAAAAGCTGGCCTTCACCCTGCAGGGCTTCAATATCTTCAACGAGCGCAAGCCGTTGCAGGTGGATTCCATCTGGGAAGACAACCACTACAAGCTGTCCAACACCTACGGCATGGGGGTCAATTTCACCCAGCCGCGCTACACCGTGCTGTCCGTGTCATACGACTACTGACGTCTCTCCCGTCAGCGTCGTTTCCCCAGCTCTGTAAAGGGCTGGGATTTTCTTGCATCCACGCCCAGCTTCGGCTGGGCGTTTTGTTTGCGCGGAGGATTGCCACTGACCCACGCGTCTGGACACGCGCGACCGCGCTGCATCGCCCAGCACCGTGAGGACAATGGGTGCCGCCTCAAGGGCACGGTGCAACCACGCAATCGCGCGTGGCGCTTGTGCGGCCACCAACGCTGCGGTAAACCTGGGCTACCGGATGGTGATGTGCGTCCGGGTCGCGCAGGTCCTTTCCGCAGTTCCGTTCTGGAGGTGGATGATGGTTCGCACGCAATCGCAGGTTTCTTCCCGTCCCCTTGGTATCGACACCTCGCGCGTTCTGGCAATGAGCACGGCCGTGGCATTGCACCTACTGGCGGGCGGATTGTTGTTGATTCCGCTCTCTCACCGCGCGATTCCCCAGCAGACCGCACCCAAAGAGCGCTGGCTCCTGCCGGTCAGCATCCCCACGCCGCCGCCACCGATTGTTTTTCCAGTCAACGTAACATTCACGCCGAAAACGCATCCACCGACCAAAACGCTGCCGGTGCCGGTGCAAGCCGCAGTGATCACGCAGGAGCCAGTGGTCGATAGCGCGGTGTTTGCCGTTCCCGCGACGATCTCCGACGTCGCAGCAGAAAGTGCGCCCACGACCACCACACCCAGCGGCCCGATCGAAGCGGGTCAATTGCAGTATCTGAGTTCGCCAGCGCCAACCTATCCGGCGGCCGCACTGCGCGCAGGTCAGCAAGGCACGGTGATGCTGCGCGTATTGGTCGGCACCGATGGGCGTCCGGCCGAAGTGAGTGTGCAGACCAGCAGTGGTCATCGCGCGCTCGACCTGGCCGCACGTAGCCAAGTGCTGCGCAGCTGGCGCTTCCAGCCGGCGATGCAGAACGGCCAGGCCGCAGGCCTATGGTCTGGTGCCGGTAAGCTTCTCGTTGCATTGAGTGGCAACCCGATGCGGCGGCTTGCAATTGCAGCCGCCGCATCGATACGACGCAGCCCAGACGAACGACAACTGCCCACCCAGCCACTACGAACGCGTGCGCTCGGGTCGGCAACAAAGTGCAACATCGCCGCAGCATCTGTTTGAATGACGCACACGCATCGATAGCCGGGACGGCCCATCGCGTTATCACGCGCCTGACACTGCGCATCGCGCGTGCAACTTGGAGCGACGAATAAGACGACCACGCAGCCGTCAAACAGACACGGCCAGCGTTCGGAATCGGCATGTGGCACGCGATCACTGCAGCTCTTCAGCGCAATCCATACCGACCTGGCGACTGCTCGCGACGTGTTGTTAGCCGCTCGGTTTCGTCATTGGTGGCGTGACGCGACGCCCTAAGCTTGCTGCTGGATGTGGACCACTGCACGCGCTGCTATGCGCGGTGATAAGGATGATTGGCCAGCATCGCTGCGGCCCGATACAACTGCTCGGCGACGATCAGGCGCACCAGCATGTGCGGCAGGGTGAGCGGGCCGATCGACCAGCTTTCACTGGCGCTTTTCAGCACCTCTGCCGAGTGGCCTTCGGGCCCGCCGATCAACAACGCCAGGTCGCGGCCCTGCCCGCGCCAATGCTCCATGCGCTGGGCGAGCTGTTCGGAACTGAGTGGGCGCCCCGGCACATCGAGCGCCACCACGTAGGCATTTTTCGGAAGTGCGGCGAGCACGCGGCGCCCTTCGTCGTCGGTCGCGCGCTGTGCATCGCGACCTTTGCCGCGCAGGCCGGGCTCGATCTCGACGAGCTCCAGCGGCATCCAGTGCGAGAGACGCTTCTGGTATTCGGCAAACCCTTGCGCTACCCACGACGGCGCACGTTCGCCAGTGGCGATCAATCGGCATTTCATCCGCACATGATATCCGCGTCACAGCCCGGGCAGTCCGCGGCGATGTGTCATCGCGCGTCATGGTGTGGTTACAGCTGGCAATTCGTGGCGCTCGATCACCCAGCCACGCAGGAGTCGCTCAATGCCGATTTTCGATCCCGCCCGCCGCCAGGTTCTCAAGTGCGGTGCCGCCGTCATGGCTGCCGGCGCCCTTGGCAGCTTGAGCGCGTTGCAGTCGCGCCAGGCCCAGGCCGCCACTTCGTCCTCCACAGGGTTGGCGCCTGCTCCCAGCCGTTACGGCCCACTCGCACCGGTCGCCGATCAGAGCACCGGCCTGCGGCCGCTGCAGCTGCCGCAGGGCTTCAGCTACCGCTCGTTCGGCTGGAGCGGCGAGCGCATGGACGATGGTCAGCCTTGCCCCGACCGGCATGACGGCATGGCCGTGGTCGGCCTGCGCCGGCCCGACTGGCGTCCCGGCAGCGATCCGCTGCGCGGCCTGGAATATGTGCTGATCCGCAACCACGAACGCGGCGCAGGCAGTCCGTTCCGCGCGCCGGCGATGTACGACACCGGCATTGTCAACGGCATCCAGCAGGCCAGCGAGTGTGCAGCTGACCTCGCAGCAGATTGCCGACGCCGGCAAGACGATTGCCGAAGACGATTACCGCGATACGGAGTTCTGCGGTGCGTGTTGGGACCCGTTGGCGCGCACCTTGTTCGTCAACATCCAGACGCCGGGCATCACGCGATCACCGGGCCGTGGGAACGCGGACCGTTGTAAGCACGGCGCTGAATCGGGCGATGGTATGGCCTGTTCACTCCTGGCCGGCTGCGGTTGGACGGCCGCTGCGCAATGGCCTTGCTGCGCTTGTCGGAGCGGCCAACCGGTGTCGATGGAGCAATTCCTGACCGACCCCGTGTCCGTCCGGCAAAGGCAGACAACTTGCAGTGCTCACCCACTCCCAGAAATCGATGGGAGTGTCCGGTGGGCGAGAGCCTTGCGAATGCGGGTGATCGCAGCGCCACCCGCGGACGAGATCGAGATGTGAGTGATACACGGCACTGTCGGCCTCAAAGCGCACATCGCCTAACGCCAGTAGCGCGCCTCAGAACCACGGAGCGTCTGGCATGTCCGACATGACGCGTTGCATCTTCAGCCAACGCTTGAACGATTTTGGGTCGGAGAGTTCACTCAGGCTTTGGCGGGCTTCGATCAGATCGTCTTCAACATCACGCTTGAGTTGGCCCATCAACCTGCTCAACCGCTCAGGCTTGGGGCGCGACGGCAGATCCAGTCCATACTGGGCGCAGAAGTCATATGCCTGCTGCAGCACCTGCTGTTGCAGATCCTTGCACTGCCGCTCCAGTTCGCGGTTGTAGTCCTTCAGTCGCGCCGGGCTCATCGCATCCACGCCTTGTGCGTCCAGCAAGCCGATTTCTGCCTGCAATTCGAGCAGGCCCAGCAGATCGCCGGCCTTGTAGGCGGCGTTGAGCCGCTGCATCAGCAGGGTACGCGATGCGTGGTCGTCGCTGTCCGTGGCGCGGTCGGGGTGCAGATTGCCGGCCAGCTTGCGATAGAGCTCGCGCAACGGGGGCGGTTCGGCACTGCCGGCAACCGTTTTCTTTTCGGCGCGCTTGCGCCGTTGCGTCTGGCGTTGCTGTTGCTGCACGTGCTCCTGCTGCAAGCGCTCGCTGACGCGTTCGTAGAGTTCCTCAGGCGACTCGATGCCATCCAGTTCGTCGGCATCCAGCCCACAGGCTTCGCCAAGAATCTGCTTCATCAAGGCGTCGGATTCGGACACTTCCTGTTCGTAGCTCACCGCGCTATGGCGATCGTAAATCGGCCGTAGCGCTTCGTGCCCTGCTTCGATCAACGGGCCGGCGATATCGCACACCAGATCGGACAAAAATTGCCGGTCGGCCTTGCCCAGTTTGACCGCGACAGACGCGCGATCGAGTTCTTCGACCAAGGCGATGTCGGCCGCACAGCGAAGGTCGAACAAGGGCTGCAATTCGGCGAAGTAGCGCTCGCGCCACTGGGCGAGCGCATGCTGCCAGGCCTCCAATTCGGAGCGGTGGCGCTGCAGATCGTGCAGCAGCCGGTCGAAGCGTTTGCGCGCCGGCGATAGCGGCGGGCCGTTTTCCTGCGCTGGCTGGCCACGCAGTTGCTGCAATACCCGTGAATCGGGTGCAACTGGCAATTCGCGAGTTTTTTTCGGCATGCCAAGCGCTCTCAGTCTTCGTCCGCGCCGGACTCGTCCGTATCGGACGGACGCTGGTCGCCCACGGTCCACAGGCGCTCCAGCGCATAGAACTCGCGCACGCGCGGCAGCATCACATGCACGACCACATCGCCCAGGTCGACCAGCACCCATTCGGCTTCGCGCTCGCCTTCCACGCCCAGCGGCATCACCTCCAGACGCTTGGCGAACTTGACCACTTCGTCGGCGATCGATTTGACATGGCGGGTCGAGGTACCCGAGACCACCACCATGTAGTCGCAGACACTGGACTTGCCGCGCACATCGATCTCGACCACGTCCTTGGCTTTCAGTTCTTCGACAGCCTCGCGCACGGTGGCCAACAGGGCCGGCACGGACGGTGGCGGGTTCGGAAGGGAGGTCTTGATGACTTGGGCTTGGCTGGTCAAAGCGGCAACTCGATGGAATTGGCGTGAATTATAGGCCGGTCCGGCCGGACGCGTGTTCAGCTAGCCGGGCAGGCGCTGCGGTACAGGCCTTCGCGCTGAATCATTGCGGCCACTGGCGGCGACACCAGGGCTTGCCATTCGGCGCCGGTGGCGATGCGCGAACGCACTGCGCTGGCCGATTCGCCGCGCAAGGGCTGATGCAGCAAATAGAGGCGGCCGGCCGGCGCGCTGACCAGGTCGCCTGCGCTGGCGACCCAGCGGCCCTGCACCGCCGCGGCCAGCTGCGGTGCGTCGGCCAGCTCCAATGTGGTACCCGGTCGTGCGGCCACCACGAAGTGCGCCAGCCCGAACAACGCCTGCCACGCATGCCAATGGTCCAGCCCGACAAAAGCATCGGCGCCCAGTAGCCAGGCGATTGGGGCGGCGGAGCCGAATTCGGCACGCAGCGCGCGCAAGGTATCGACGGTGTAGGACGGCGCATCGCTATGCGCGGCGCGCTGCAGTTCGCGGGTATCCAGTTGCAGCCCGGGATAGTCGGACAGCGCCAGCTGCAGCATCTGCGCACGCTGCGCGGCGGTGGCGCCGGGCGCAGGGCGATGCGGCGGGTCGGCGGCCGGCACCAGGTGCACGCGTGCTCCCAGTTCGTCGCGCGCCGCGCAGGCAATGGCCAGATGGCCTACATGGATCGGGTCGAAGGTGCCGCCGTAGTAGAGATGCAGCCTGGCATCGGGAATCGGGAATCGGGAATCGGTGTGGGGCCGGGAGTCGGGAGTCGGGATTTGGGAGTCGGAAAGGCGCGGGTCTGAGGCGGCGGGGGCGTTGATAGTCGCTGACGTCGGAGTGGCGCTCGCGAGGAATGCCGGCTGTGTGCTTGGGTCTGCGGTTGCGCTAGTCGGCAACTCCCGCTCTCCTGAGCCTGCGCCCTGCTCCGCGGTTCCGGCCTCCCTCGCGGTCACGCCAACAATCTCACCGCGCGGGCTTCGGCCACGGCCACCAGCAGGCGTTCCAGACCCACCCAGGCGTCGCCGTCGGCGCGACCTTTGGCCATGCGATCGACCAGCCCGGCTTCGGCGACGAAGCGCTCCCAGCGACGCGGTTCGGGGTGACGTTGCAGCGCGCGCTTGAATGGCGCCTGGCGCGATTCCCACAGCCCCTGCGCCTTCATTTCGGCAGCGAGGTTGCCGCCGTTGGCCTGCACCTTCGCCAGCGACGCAGTGCGAAGTAATTCCTTGATGAGGATCGGCATCAGCGCGGCGACCGCCTCGCCTTCGGCGCGCAGGCCGGCAAGCATGCGGATCACCGCGGCCGGCTGCCCCGAAAACGTGGTTTCGGCCAGCCGAAAGACGTCGTAGCGTGCGGCATCGGCCACCAACGACTCCATCGCCTGCAGATCCAGTGTCTTGCCATCGGCCAGCAGAGCGAGCTTGTCGATTTCCTGCGCAGCGGCAAGCAGGTTGCCTTCCACCCGCTCGCTCAGGCGCTGCACCGCGGCGGCGTCGGCACGCAGGCCGTGCGCACGCAGGCGACGCTCGATCCAGTCGGAGAGTTCATGCGGCTTGATCGCCCAGGCAACGGCAATCGTGCCGATGCGGCCGACGGCCTCGGCCCACTTGCCCTGATGCGCCTTGCTCCAGTCGTTGGCGGTGATCAGCAGCACCACGTCCGGCGGCGGGTTGGCGCAGAAGCGGGTGATGACCTCGGCGCCATCCTTGCCGGGCTTGCCGCTGGGCAGGCGCACCTCGACCAGGCGGCGCGGACTGAACAGGCTGGGCGCGTTGAAGCTGGCGTCGAGCTGATTCCAGTCGAAATCGCGGCCATCGGCATCGAAGACTTCGCGTTCACCGATGCCTTCAGCGCGCGCGCGCGCGCGCACAGCGTCGGCGGCCTCAAGCACACGCAAGGTCTCCGGGCCGGCGATCAGATAGACTGGCTGCAACGGCTGGTTGGACTGGCCGGCCAGTTGCTCGGGGCGAAGTTCCATAGCGGAAAAGAGCGGGCGCGGCTTAGTTGCCCGAGGTCGGCGCGGGCGGCAGCGCAGCCGGCACGCTGGATTCGGGCGGTGTTGTGGGCTGCACCGGGGCCGGCGGCAAGGGCGCAGTCGGGGTGCTTTCCAGGCTTTCGCCATGCTTCAAACGTGCACGTACCACGCTGTCGATACGGCGCAGGATCGAGGCCGACATGTCTTTGCGCAGTTCGTCGGCAAGGATCTCGCGCTCGGTCGCGGTACCGGTGGCGTCCACCGGCGGCGACACGTAGTCGCGCGACAGCTCGATCACCTGCTGCGGCACCAGCACCGCGCCATTGGCGGTGGTGACAGTGAAAATGGCTGCGTAGCGCAGGCTGTATTCCTGGGCACGGCCCTGGCTGTCGATGGCGATCGGCAGATCGCCCCAGCGCTCGGACAACACCTGCACCTGTGCGAAGCCGGTCTTGGCGTCTTCATCGGCCAGCGTGGCGCCGGAAGCCTTGAGGCCCCGCCGCAACAGCTTGGCCAGCTCGCTGTACTGCACGGCGGACTGCACCTTCACCGCCGGCGTGTCGGGCGGCAACGCCAGCGAATTACGCAGATGGAAACCGCAGGCGGTGAGGCTCGAGACGAGCACGAGTGAGGCAGCGAAGGCAGTAGGAAATCGAATCATGGGCACAGTCTGGATGAGCGCCCCGGCGGCGGCAACAGGCGGCTAGCCTGCCCGACACCGCGTGAACGGGGCTTGAGAGGCGCCGCAGTACACCGCGGCGCCCCAGAAATGACAAACGCGTCGCCACGCGCCAGTGATAAAGACGTACCGATAACCATCGCGGAAACTCATCGACGCGTCGCCACGCCCTGATGCAGCGAGCACCAGGAACCAGCATGGAAATCACACCAGCGCGCCGGCACGCAGCGGTGAAATGAAACACCAAGCCCCCCGCCTACCTGTCGCTGCGCGCCAATGCAGTGCATCGCCAGGACCATCGCAGCAACCCACCCACGCATCGACCCGCGGGCGCGGTGTGTCGCAAGCAACGACAGCGGCAACGTCCCTGATGCTTCGCCACGCGCCCCCACCACCAATTGCAAAGAAGCGCGGTAGCCACTCCATCACCGTGCGACCGCGCCGATCCGACGAACTGTCCGAACCGGCGATGGCAAACCGCCGCATCGGCACCCCTTATCCCGCGACGATATTCACGATCTTGCCCGGCACGATGATGATCTTGCGCACGCTCAGGCCATCGAGGAACTTGGCGGCATTCGGCTCGGCCTGCGCCAGTGCCTCGATCTGTTCGCGGGCCGCATCGGCGGCGACGTCGATGGTGCCGCGCAACTTGCCGTTGATCTGCACCGCCAGCGTCAGTGCATCGCGCACCAGCGCGCTGACATCGGCCTGCGGAAACGCGACGTTTTCCAGCAGCGTTTCGCCACGACCGAGCACTTGCCACAACGCATGACTGGCGTGCGGGGTGATCGGGTTGAGCAACAGCACCATCGCTTCCAGCGCTTCCTGGCGCACCGCACGGCCCTGGTCGCTGGCGTCGTCGAACTTGGCCAGCGCGTTGGACAGTTCCATCACTGCGGCAATGGCGGTGTTGAAGCTGTGGCGGCGGCCGTAGTCGTCGCTGACCTTGCCGATGGTTTCATGGGTCTTGCGGCGGATCGCTTTCTGCTCGGCGCTCAACGCGGCAACGTCCAGCGCGACGGCAGCGCCCTCGCCCACATGCTTGTGCACCTGCGCCCACAGCCGGCGCATGAAGCGCGCCATGCCGTCCACGCCGGCTTCGTTCCATTCCAGCGATTGCTCCGGCGGTGCGGCGAACATCGAGAACAGCCGCACCGTATCGGCGCCGTACTTGGCCACCATCGACTGCGGGTCCACGCCGTTGTTCTTGGACTTGGACATCTTCTCGGTGCCGCCGATGTGCACCGGCTGGCCGTCGGCGATCAGCACCGCACCGGTGACGCGGCCGCGCTCGTCGCGCTGGATTTCCACGTCGGCCGGGTTGATCCAGTCCTTGCCGCCGTTGTCGGCATCGCGATAGAACGTGTCGGCGATGACCATGCCCTGGGTGAGCAGGTTGGTCACCGGCTCGTCACTGTCCACCAGCCGCGCATCGCGCATGAGCTTGTGATAGAAGCGGAAGTACATCAGGTGCAGGATCGCGTGCTCGATGCCGCCCACGTACAGGTCGGCCGGCATCCAGTAATTGGCGCGGCGATCGACCATCTCGCGTGCGTTCGGGCTGGTGTAGCGCGCCACGTACCAGCTCGATTCCATGAAGGTGTCGAAGGTGTCGGTCTCGCGCTCGGCCGGGCCGCCGCAGTCCGGGCAGGTGGTCTGGCGCCAGGTCGGATCGGTCTTGATCGGCGAACCGGTACAGGCAAATTCCACGTTTTCCGGCAGCACCACCGGCAACTGGTCTTCCGGCACCGGCACCGCGCCGCACTTGGGGCAGTAGATCACCGGAATGGGGCAGCCCCAGTAGCGCTGGCGGCTCACGCCCCAGTCGCGCAGGCGGTAATTGACCCGGCGCTGGCCCTGGCCCTTGCGCTCGAAGCGCTCAGCCAAGGCTTCGAAGGCACCACCGAAATCCAGGCCATCGAACTCGGCCGAATTGATCAGCTCCAGCTCGCGGCTCTTGTCGGTGTACCAATCGCGCCACTCGGTGGCGTCCCAGCGCTGCTCGTCGTCGTTGCGCGGCTCGCGTAGCTTGACCACCTGCACGATCGGCAGGCCGTACTTGTTGGCGAATTCGAAATCGCGCTGGTCGTGGCCGGGCACCGCCATCACCGCGCCGGTGCCGTAGCCCATCAGCACGAAGTTGGCCACCCACACCGGCACCTGCTCGCCGCTGATGGGATGCACTGCGGTCAGGCCAGTGGCCATGCCGCGCTTTTCCTGGGTTTCCAGCTCGGCCTCGGAGACGCCGCCGTGCTTGAGCGTTTCCAGCAGCGCGGCCAGTTCCGGGTTGGATTTGGCCGCATGCAACGCCAGCGGATGCTCGGCGGCGATCGACACGAAGGTCACGCCCATCAGCGTGTCCGGGCGGGTGGTGAACACGCGCAGCGGATCCAGTGCGGCACCGTTGGTGTCGCGCACGTCGAACTGGATTTCCAGGCCTTCGGAGCGGCCGATCCAGTTGCGCTGCATGGTCTTGACCGAGTCCGGCCAGCCGTCCAGCTGGTCCAGACCGTCGAGCAATTCCTGCGCGTAATCGGTGATGCGCAGGAACCATTGCGGAATCTCGCGCTTTTCCACCACCGCGCCGGAGCGCCAGCCGCGGCCGTCGATGACCTGCTCGTTGGCCAGCACGGTCTGATCGATCGGATCCCAGTTCACCACCGCATTGCGGCGATAGGCCAAACCCTTGCGCATCAGCCGGGTGAACATGCGCTGCTCGTGCACGTAATAGTCCGGCGTGCAGGTGGCGAACTCGCGCGACCAGTCGATGGCGTAGCCCAGCGACTTCAGCTGCGCGCGCATGTGCGCGATGTTGGCGTAGGTCCACTTGGCCGGCGCGGTCTTGTTCTTGATGGCGGCGTTTTCCGCCGGCAATCCGAACGCATCCCAGCCCATCGGCTGCAGCACGTTGTGGCCGGTCATGCGCTTGTAGCGGCTGACCACGTCGGAGATGGTGTAGTTGCGCACATGGCCCATGTGCAGCGCACCGGACGGGTAGGGCAGCATCGACAGGCAATAGAACTTGGGTTTTTCCGAGCTCTCGTCGACCTGGAAGGCGCGGGTGGCATCCCAAAACTGCTGGGCGGAGGTTTCGACCTGGTGCGGGTCGTAGACGTTCGGTTCGACGGTGGACATTGGGAGCGGATGCTCGGGCGGTGCAAAGCGGTACAGGGTACCGCAGTGCAGCAGGTGCACCAAACCGTTGTCTTAGACCGTGGACTTTGCCGGCCACGCCCAGGCCGCCACCGCCAGCCAGCCGACCCAGGCCAGGAACGCCAGCCGCTGGGCAATGGCCTGGCGCAGCAGGCCTGGCGGGCCGAACGCCAGCACCGCCACCAGCAGCCCCGCCGCCAGGCTCAGCCAGGCCAGCATGCGGCTGTTTGCACCGTTGAGCAGCGCAGCGGCAATCAACAGCATGCCGGGCACGAACGCCACCGCCCACAACAACCAGGCGGTGGCATGGGCCTGGCTGGCGCGGCCATCCAGATCGGTGGGGTCCAGCGGCAGCATCCCCATGCCGAGGAAGGCCAGGCCGGCCAGCACGATCAACTGCCCACCCACGCGCAGACTCCAGCTGGCCTTGGCCGGCATGCGCGCCAGCAGGCTGACCCCGGTGGCCATGCCCAGCGCGCCCACCAGCACGAAGGCGACCAGATTGAAGCCCAACGCATGCGGCACGCCTTGCGCCCCCAACAGCGCCACCGGGTGGCTGGCCTGCAGATAGCCCGGCAGCGTGGCGCCGAAACCGGCGAGCGCCAGCACGAAGAGCGTCGCGGCGATCAGGCCCAGGTAGCGCTGTGCGCTGTCGGTGGTTGGCATTGTGTTGCTCCAGCACGGGGCGCGATGCGCCGCCAGAACGCGGCATTGTCGTGCCGGGCGGGCGCGACGTGAACCCCCGACATGGCCACGACCGTGCCGGAGACGGCAGCGCCCCCGCCGAGACGCCGCATTGGGGCTAGGCTTGTGTCAGCGGCGTTTGCCACCATTACCTCCCACTGTTGCCGCACTCACTTCTGGAAGCCCATGTCCGACAAGCCGCATGTATTCGATGCCACCACCGACACCTTCGAGACCGAGGTCCTGCACAAATCGTTGACGACACCGGTACTGGTGGACTTCTGGGCCGTCTGGTGCGGCCCCTGCAAGTCGCTGACGCCGATCCTGGAAAAGCTGGCCGGCGAGTACAACGGCGCCTTCGAGCTGGGCAAGGTCGATGTGGACAAGGAACAGCAGATCGCCGCCGCGTTCCAGATCCGCTCGGTGCCGACGGTGTTTCTGGTCAAGGGCGGCGAGATCGTCGACGGCTTCCCGGGCGCGATGCCGGAAGGCCAGGTGCGCGAGTTCCTGACACAGCACGGTGTGCTGCCGGCCGAGCCGCAGGTGGCCGAAGAAGTGCCGCTGGCGCCGCTCGACCCGCAGGCGCAGGCCGCGGCGCTGCGTGAGGCGATCGCAGCCCAGCCGGACAAGGACGAGCTCAAGCTGGACCTGGCGCTGGCCCTGCTCAAGACCGGCGACACCGCCGAGGCCGAACAGTTGATCGATGCCCTGCCCGCCAACCTGGCCACCGACGACCGCGCGGTGCGCGCCAAGGCGCGGCTGAGCTTTGCCAACGTGCTCAAGGATGCCCCGGATGCCGGCACGCTGCAGGCCACCGTCGATGCCAACGGCGCCGACCTGCGCGCGCGTCACCTGCTCGGCGTGCGTCACCTGCTCGATGGCAACGACGAAGCCGCGCTGGAGCAGTTCCTGGAAATGCTGCGGCAAGACCGTACGTTCGACGACAATCGGCCGCGTCGCAGCCTGATCGATGCGTTCCGCGTGATCGAGGACGAGGATCTGGTCGGCCGCTATCGTCGCAAGATGTCGGCACTGGTGTTTTAAGCACCGGGGTTGACGCCTGACATCAGGCTGCGTGTGGACGGTCGTGCGATCGTCCTGCTCACCGCCGGATGCGCGCCGGGCCTGTGCCCGGCGTTTGCGTTCTGGGCCTGCAAGGCTTCGGCACCCGGGAGATCGATAACGGTGACACCGATGCGCAGTGAGCAGCAACAGACCGACCAGCATGCCGACACACTCCATCCATACGCATGCGAATGTCATGCTGCACACCTTCCCTCGTCACGGAAAAAGGCCCGCATGCGTGCATCACTGTTCAAGTTCGGCCTCAATCTCTGGCGGCCGTTTTTGTTCGCCGGCATCCACGTCACCGTGCTGTCGGAAGACTACCGCTTTGCGCGGGTGGAACTGCGCCATCGCCCGTGGAATCGCAATTACGTCGGCACCCACTTCGGCGGCAGCCTGTTCGCAATGACCGACCCGTTCTGGATGCTGCTGACCATTCACAACCTGGGCCGCGACTATTACGTGTGGGACAAGGCCGGCAACATCGAATTCGTCAAGCCCGGTCGCGGCACGTTGACGGCGGATTTCGTCATCGACGACAGCGTGCTGGCGCAATTGCGCCAGGCCACTGCAAGCGGCGAGAAGCATCTGCGCTGGTTCGAAAACGAGGTGCATCACCGCGACGGCGAGGTGGTCGCACGCGTGCGCAAGCAGCTTTACGTCAAACGCAAGCCGGCACGTTGAGGATTACGGCGGTGATCGCTGCCAAGCCAGCTGACACGGCGATGCATGCATTCGCTGAAACCGCAGCTCGCGCAGAGATTATCGATGTCAGTGCAAGCAGACACCGATCCGCCTTCATGAACCAGGTTCGATTGCAGCAGCAGGAACCGAACAGGACCGCCTGTTGCTACGGGCGCAGCGATAGCAGATCCGCACCCCAGCCGAAAGCGCGCTAGCCCATTGCTGCAGCCGTCGCGAGATCGATGGCGTCGCATTCGCCCAATCCAGGCACAGCTGGGTCAACACAATCTTTCACCTGATTAGCACGCACTTTCAGCGGTGAACATGGTGACATCACGCAGGGCCCGCTCGGACCACGGCTTGCTGGCGGCTGCGGCGGCCAGCAAGCTGGGCACCAGCCGGGTCAGATCGAAACGGCGGTTGAACCGCCACATCGTCTCTGCCAGGTAGCGCTGGGCGTATTTGGCGAATTTGAAGGCGTGATAGGCACCGTCCAGCGAACGCTTTAGGTTGGACAACACCACGTTGACCCAGCGTGCGTTCTCTGCCTCGCAGCGACTTCGACCGCTGCCTTCGATCACCGTGTGCGCGTGCTCGGCTTCCAGTGCTCGAAACGCACCGAGTCCATCACTGTAGACATCTGCTCCAGGATGCAGGC
>NZ_JBBYGR010000009.1:0-44761 GCF_038405005.1 Xanthomonas sp. JL1
ATCAGGCGCATTTCTTCCAGCGCCGCCCGCGATACCAAACGTCCGTCTCTCTTCTTCATGGATGGTTGGACAGCATGACGTCAACATCCGCTCCCTAATTTACTGACTTATTAGTAAGAGCGGCTAACAAAACGTAGCGAGCAGTCGTCAGGTGGGTGCGGACGGCGCACTCAGAACCGGAGTGTACGCGTGGTACATGCCGATTACGAGCACCGGCCGCGCCCGCCTGGCGGTGAGCGCAGTCGTTTTGTTCGCTGCTCTGAATCGACCGCAAATAGCGCCGGCACCGAGCCGGCCTATTGATCAAACGCGCTACGCCTGCGCAGCGCCCAGCATCACCGTGGCACGCCCTTCGGCAAGCAATTGCTCGCCATGCGTCAGGCGAAAACTGTATTGCTGGCTGTCCTCGCCCTGCATCAGCACCTGCGCTTCGCAGTCGATCGCCTCCGGCAGCGTTTCCAGATGGGTCACGTGCAACTCCACGCCACGCAGCGCCACCAGCATGCCCGGGCGTACCGGCTTGCCGGATGCGCGGCCCAGCAAACCGCCATGCACGGCCATGGCCTGCGCACCGTATTCGCACAGATGTAGTGCACGCAGGCGCCCGTTGGAACGTAACGGATGCGCATCGCTGCGATGCGCGTGACTACGCAGCACGATGCGCTGCGCATCCCACTCGATCACGTCTTCCCACAGGCACATGCTGCCCTGGTGTGGAATCAGCGTGGCAATCGCGTCACGTCCCTGCATGCGGCTCTCCATTCGCGGTGCGTTCCAGCGCCGGTTCGCGCGATACCAGCAAGGCCAGAATGAAATTGAACAACACGCCCAGCGCCACCGTGCTGCCGATCGCACGCAAGACCGGAATGCTGGACGCGGCCAACAACGCGAACACCAGCAGGGTCATCAGGCTGCACACGATCAATGCGTGCAGCGTGCGGAGCTGGTCGGCGTGATCGTCGCCGGCGTGATCGAAGAACAGCGCGTAATCCAGGCCCAGGCCGGCGGCCAGGATCAGCGCGATCAGATGGAACAAATTGAGCTCCACCCCGGTGCCGCGCAGGATCGCCAGGATCAGCACCGTGGTCAGCGCCATCGGCAGCAACACCCGCACGATGCGGCGCGGACTACGCAGTGCGATCGCCACGGTCACCGCCAGCAACAAGGCGGCCAATACCAGCGCACCGAGCACGCGTCCACGGTAGGCAGCCACCAACGATTCGGAGGCTTCCTTCAGATCCAGCAATTGCGCGCCACTGCCTTGCACGGCAGCCGCCAGGACCGCCGGATCGCGCAGGCCGGTCAACGACACCAGTGCGGTGCTGCGATCGCCACGGCCCAGCAACAAACCACCGACCGAGGTCGCCAGCGGCGAGCCGGTCAGATCCTTCGGCAGCAGCGGTGCGGCGCGCTTGGCGGCGTCCAGATCCTGCAGGAACGGCGCAAACGCATCGCTGCGGAACGGCGTGGTGGCGACAGCAGTCTCGGTGAACGCACGCGCCTGCGCGGCGTCGGGCAACGCCGCCTGCCGCGCATGCTGGGTCTTGGCGCTGGGCAGATAGCGCGCCGCCATGTCGTAACCGAGCAAGTCACCATTGCGCACCAATGCATCCAGGCGCGGGCGCAACTGCTCGCTGGCCTGCAGTGCCGCCTCATCGTTCGCGGCCGGTAGCGCCAGCACGTAACGCACATCCGGCGCACCCAGTTCCTGACGCAGGTGCATGTCCTGCGCCAATGCCTTGGGCGGCACCGGCGTCAGCTTCGACAGATCGTTCTGCCAGAACTGCCCCGGCGCAAGCACGATCACGGCAATGCTGAGCACGGCCATCACCGCCAGGCTGACGATGCGTGGCCGCGGCAAGCGTGCCACGCCACGCCACAGCACGGCCAGCAGGCGCGAATCGGCATAGTCGCGCGGAGCCGGATCGATCAAGGCCGGCAGCATCCAGCGCGTAGTGACCGCGGCGGTGGCAAGGCCGGCGATGGTGAACACCGCCAGCTGCCGCAAACCGTCCACACCGGAAAACAGGAAGGTCACATAGGCAATGCAGGTGGAAACCACGCCGGTGACCAACGTCGGCCACAGATGCCGTGCGTTTTCGCGCGGATCCAGACCGGGGCGCTGATGACTAAACAAGTGAATCGGATAATCCTGTACCACGCCGATCAGGGTGAACCCGAACGCCACGGTGATGCCGTGCACGCCGTCGAACAGCACTGCGACAGCGCCCAAGCCGGCCAGACCGGCGCTGGCCAGGGGCAACACGCCGAGCACCGGAATCTTCCAGCTGCGGTAGGCCACCAGCAGCAACAGCACCAGGCCCACCGTATCCAGCGTGCCGATCCATTGCGCCTCGCCTTGGGTGCGCGCGGTGATTTCCACCGCGAATGCACCCGGCCCGGTCAGCGTCAAGCGCGTGGACGTGCCCTTGCTGACTTTCGCGAAGGCCGCTTGCACGGCGTCGTAGGCCAGCTGCTGGCCGGTGGGGTCGAAGCCGGCCGCGCGCGTCTGCACGATCAACAGCGCCGACGTGCCGGCACGATCGAACCACACGTCATTGCGCGTCTGCGGCATCGCTGCCGGCTGCAGGGTTTCGGCCAGATGCAGGATTTCCATCGTGGGGTCGCGCGGCAGCAACGGCTCCACCATGGCTGCCGCCGGCGAGCCCAGATCCTGCACGCGCGCCTGCAACGCCGCTTCCAACGTGGGCGCATCCAGCGGAGTCTTGTCGAAGCTGTCGCTGAGCAGATAGCGATACGGCAGCAAGCGCTTGGGAATCGCCTCCAACCCGGCGTTACCACCGTTGCCGACCAGCTCGAACAGCTCCGGCTGTGCGGCCAGTGCTTTCTGCAGTTGCTGCGACTGCTCGGCCAAGGTGACGGGGTCGCTATTGGACAACGCCATCAGCAGCAGCCGCGATCCAGGGCCTTCGCCGAGTTCTTCGATCAACAGTTTTTGCGCCGGCGTGCGCGGGGCGGGCATGAATTTGCGTAGATCCCCGGTAACCTTGAGCGTCTCGCTCAACCAGAATCCGGCCACCGCCAGCAATGCCAGCCACAGCAGCGCCAGGCCGATGCGGCGGTTTGCGTTCAACTCAAGCGCCATGGTGTGCGTGTCCTGCTGCAGCGGCCGAACGCACGCCGGCCGCAGGCGCGGCATCGGTCGTTATCGGCAACGTGCGCGTTTCAGCTGCGAATGGTGCGATGTGTTTAGAGACGACCGGCGCACCCATCACGCGCGCGGTCACGCGCCAGAACCGTGGCAGAGCGTTGTCAGCGCGGTGGCATCGGTCACGCCGGCCGCTTCGCGCGCCGCACCGGCCAGCAGCGTGCGCTGCACGTCGCCCTTGGCCGGCACGCTTTCGATACACCGCAGTTCGTCCTTGCGTCCGTACAGACGCAATTGGCGCACCTGCTTGGCCACCGCGGCGTCCTTGGGCTGCAACGTCAGCAGCCAGGCCTGCGGCTGGCCCTGCCCACTGACGCTGTAGTGCTGCTCCAGCAGCGCGCGGTCGCCGGACAACAGCGCGCCGAAGCCGGACTTCAAGCCGGCCAGTTCGGGCACACGGCTCAACGAGAAACGACGCGGCGATTTGCCTTCGCGTTCCAGCACGCCTTCGTCGCCAGTCAGCGTGGTGGTTTCGTGGTACGGCGCGCTGACTTCGCGCACCAGCGTCTGCGCATCCGGGCGACGGTAGTGGCCCTCGACGCGCAACGGCGTCTTCAGCAAGGAAGAGCCCCGCAGTTCGACGAATTCGGTGCTGACCGGTGCGGGGCGCGCCAGGCGCTCCAGCACCTGCCCGACGTCGAGCGTCTCAGGCGGTGCGGCGCATAGCGGTGCGGCGCTGAACAGCAGTATCAGCATCCACGGCAGGGTGCGGCACATCGGCATGGTGGGTGTTCCAGAAATCGTAGAAGTTGAACCAGTTGTACGGCGCGTAGCAAGTGTAATGTTCCAGCCTGGCAGCGTAATCGCGCATGAGTACCGCAAGCATGGGGGCGCGCTGACGATGCGGCACGTCCAGGCCTTCGCTGAAGGTTTCGAACGCCAGCTCGTAATGATTACCACCGTGATACAGGCCGAATGCCAGCACCACCGGCACCTTGAGCGCAGCGGCGATCAGCCACGGCGAGGTCGGGAACATGGCATTGCGGCCGAGGAACATCGCCGGCAGCGCCGGGTCGCCTTCGCGCGGGCGATCGATCAGCAGCGCCACCAGCGCACCGGCGTCGGTGGCTTCCTTGATCGCCATGACGATCGAGGTCGCATCCATGCCGGCGTCGATGATGTTGGCGGCCAGCTGCGGGTTGAGCGCGCCCAGCAGGTCGGTCATGGCGCGGTTGTGCGCCTTGTCCAACACCACCTTGACCTGCACGTCCGGGCGCTCGGTGGCCAGCACGCGCAGCGCATCGAAGCTGCCTAGATGCGAGCCGAAGATCAGCACGCCGCGGCCACGATCCATTTGCGTATGCAGTTGATCCAGGCCGGAGATATCCACGCGGAAGCGCTGCATCTGCCCGCACAGCATGTACACCCGATCGAGGATGGTCGAGGCGAAGGTGTGAATGTGCCGCGCCACATCGCGCAGCGTGGCCGGGCGGCCGAGTACCCGCGCCAGATAGGCACGCGAGGCGGCGCGCTCAGGCGCGCGCACCAGCAGGAAGTACAGCGTGATCGGATATAGCAGCGCGCGTCCCACTACACGCCCGCCGTGCCGTGCGATGCCGCGGATCAGCCACAGCGCAAAGCGCCCACCGCCTTCCGGACGCTGTTTCCAGTGCTTGCTCATGTCCCCGCCTCCGCCACCAGTTCGCCGCTGACCAGCACTACATCGGCACGCTGCACACGGAAGCGCCAACGCGGGCCATCGCCTTCCAGTGTGACCGAGGCGGTCTGGCCGGGCAGCAACGGCTGCACGAACTTCACCTGCGGCAGGCGCGCGGCCGCGCGTGGACCATGCAGTGCTTCCACCGCCTGCAGCACATGGTCGAGCACGACCACGCCAGGCACCACGGGACGACCCGGGAAATGTCCGGGCAGGCAGGGATGATCATGCGGCACAACGAAATCCATAAGCGTGGAACTCAGATCCTGGGGTGAAGCATTGCAGCCACGGCCTTGTGTGCCTGCTCGGTCAATTGTTGGCGATCCGGCGCATCCGGCCCGGTCACAGCGATCGGCGTACCGATCCGCACGCGGATGATGCCGGGGCGCACCCTGAACAGGCCATCGACCGGCAACACCCTGCCGCAGCCGTCCAGCGCCACCGGAACCACCTGCACGCCAGCATCGATAGCAGCCTGCAGTAGCCCGACCTTGAATGGCAATAATGCGCCGGTGCGGCTGCGGGTGCCTTCGGGAAACAGACACAACTGTTTGCCCTGGCGCAACAACGCAGCCACCTGACGTCGCACCAGTGCCCCTGCCCTGCGGCTGTCGCGGTCCAGAAACAGCATGCCGGTAGCGCGCGCATACCAGTTCACGAACGGCACCTTGAGCATTTCTTCCTTGAGTAAGAAGCGCAGCGGCACCGGCAAGGCGTAGAACAGCGCGCAAATGTCGATGATCGACTGGTGGTTGCTCACGAACAGATAGTTCTTGGACCAATCCACCCGCTCGCGCCCTTCCACGATGACCGTGACTCCCGCGCCGCGGAACAGCACTGGCGCCCACATCCAGCTCCCCATGCGCAACATCCGGTCGGCATCGCGCGTGATCGCCATCAATGCCAATGCGTAGACGATCCCGCCAGCGGTAAAGGCCAGCGTGAATGCCAATTGCAACAGGTTGAACACAGCCCACGCCAGGCGCGACGGCATCCTTGCCAACGGCATCTTTGTCTTGTCCCCGAAAGTATGCACGTACGTCGCTACCCCTGGCCACGCACTCAGCGCAGCAGATCGCGCCAGAAGTCCGGCCCGAGCCGCGCCATCTGACGCAAGAAGTCTGGCAGATTACGATAGGGACGCTGTGGAAACCAGCGGCCGCGCAATAGATATTCCCCAATGAAGAAACCGCCAATCACGCCATAGCAGAGCAGATTGGCGAACAACGAGGCGCGCGCATCGCTGATCGGCAGCGGCGAGGCATAGCCCAACTGCGTCAGCACGCCGCTGGGTTCGGCGCACAGGCCGAGCACCAGATTGGCCAGGGTCAGGCCGCACAGCAGCAATGCCCAGGCCAGCGTGAGACGGCGCGTGTAGCGGCGTTGTTCGGGCGTGACCGGCATGCCGGCCTGGCCGTACAGGCCTTCCACAATGCGCGTGATCAGCGGCGTGCGGCCGTGGCGCAGGCTGCGCCCGAAGAACCAGGCGACCCAACCGGTAAACACCACCGGCGGCGCCGCCAG
Organism: Xanthomonas sp. JL1; assembly: GCF_038405005.1. Classification (NCBI taxonomy): domain Bacteria; kingdom Pseudomonadati; phylum Pseudomonadota; class Gammaproteobacteria; order Lysobacterales; family Lysobacteraceae; genus Xanthomonas; species Xanthomonas sp. JL1. The sequence continues at coordinate 6,351 of NZ_JBBYGR010000009.1, forward strand.
CACCACCATCGCGTACGGCGAATGCCACAGCACGCCCAATCCGGCGAGCAGCAGCAGTGCCAGCGCCCAGGCCCAGGCCCGGCGCGCAACCATCGGTTCGATCAAGACCATCAGCACCAGCAAACCACCGGCGATGGCGGCCACCTCCGGGCGGTGACTGGCATTGGCCCAATGCGCCAACGGCGAATACGCCACCGCCAGCAGAACGCCCATGCCCAGCACCCATGCAGGTGCGTCGGGGGATGGCGCAGTCGGCAGATCAGACGGTCTTGTTGGCTTCGACATGCGCCGACAATGCGCGCAGCGACGCGAAGATGCGACGGTTCTCGTCGTTGTCCGAACGCAGCTGGAAGCCGTAGCGCTTGCTGATCGCCAGCGCCAGTTCCAGCGCATCGATCGAGTCCAACCCCAGCCCGGTGTTGAACAACGGCGCCTCCGGATCGATGTCGGCGGGTTGGACGTCTTCCAGGTTCAGACTTTCGACCAGGAGTTCGGCCAGTTCACGTTCGGCAGCGGTTTGCGAGGACATCCAGGATTTCCACAGGTCAGGGTAGGGCGGCAAGAGTGGGAAGAAGCAACAGCAGCGCGGGCGACCATCGGAGTGCGTGGGCGTCGCGTCGGCCGTAGTGTACGTTGCCGTCACTGCCAATCCGAGCATCTGCCGCGCGGTCTGACCGACGCCTGCACGTGCTGCCGGCGTTGTTCACACATGGATCGGCGGCCCGCGGGCTGTCAGGGCGGCAGAGCAGGTTATCATGACTGCATGACGCTCGCCCGCTGCAGGTTCGTTCCAGGATGACTTCCAACGCTGTTCGCCACACCCCGACCGCCATGCCGGCAGCCGGGCCGGCTCCCGGACCGGAGTGTCCGGATGTCCTGATCGTCGGCGGCGGCCCGGCTGGCTGCACTGCGGCCATCGCGCTTGCCGAGCTCGGCTGGTCCGTTACCCTGCTCGAGAAGGAGCAGCATCCGCGCTTTCATATCGGCGAATCGTTGCTGCCGATGAACATGCCGATTCTCGAACGCCTGGGCGTGCTCGCCGATGTGCGCGCCATCGGCGTGCTCAAGCGTGGCGCGGATTTCCCGAACGACAGCGGCGGCTACAACACGTTTCGTTTTTCGCACGCGCTCGATGCCAAGGCCGATTTCGCCTTCCAGGTGCCGCGTGCGCAATTCGACCAGGTGTTGTTCCAGCGCGCGCGCGCGGCGGGCGTGGATGCACGCGAACAGGTCAGCGTGGAGCAGGTCGCGTTCGACGGCGAACAACCGCTGCTGCAGGCACGCACGGTCGACGGCGGCGTACAGCAGTTCCGCCCGCGCTATCTGCTCGATGCCAGCGGCCGCGATACCTTTCTGGGCACCCGCCTCAAGCTCAAACGCGCCAACGCCAAGCATCAATCGGCCGCGTTGTTCAGCCACTTCCGCGGCGTGACGCGGCGCCCGGGCGAGGATGCCGGCAACATCAGCATCTACCGGCATGCGCATGGCTGGATGTGGCTGATTCCGCTGCCGGAGGACATCATGAGCGTGGGCGCAGTCTGCTACCCCGAGTACATGAAAACCCGTAAGGGCGACAGCGAGGCCTTTTTGATGCGCACGCTGGCGCTCAATCCCGAACTCAACGCGCGCATGCTCGACGCCGAGCGCGTGGCACCGGTACATGCCACCGGCAATTACGCCTACGAATGCACGCGCATGGCAGGGCCGCGCTGGTTGATGCTGGGCGATGCCTACACCTTCGTCGACCCGATGTTTTCCTCCGGCGTGTTTCTGGCCATGCACGGCGCCGAACGCGGCGCAGCCATGGTGGATGCCGCACTACGCGCCCCGCAGTCGGAAGCGAAACTGCAGCGTGCCTTACAACGCGAATTGACCCGCGGCGTGGACGAATTCAAGTGGTTCATCTACCGCTTCACCTCACCCACCATGCGCACCTTGTTCGCGCAGCCGCAAAACACCTGGCAGGTGGAACAGGCGGTGGTGGCAATGTTGGCCGGCGACGTGTTCGACAGCCCCAAAGTCCGCATTCGCCTACGCGCCTTCCGTGCCCTGTACGCACTCACCACTTTGTCGATGCTACCGCGCGCCTGGCAGTCGTGGCGCCACCGCCGGCGCCAGGCCAAGCTCGGCTTCGAGGGCGACACCTTGCAACGCGACACGCAACAACGAGACGCTCAATGACCGCTTCCCAGGCCCAGACCACGCACGCCGTGCGCCATCCCCGCCTGCAGGTCGACTATGTTGACCAGACCGACCCCGGCGTGTTGCTGGCCGACCCGCAGGTGCTGGCCGTGTTCGGCTTCGGCGATGCGGCGCCGCGCCTGCACGACCCGCGCTATCTGCGCGTGCCGTTGCAGCCGTATCAGGCCAGCGTGCTGGAAGTTTGGCGCACCGCTGCGCCGGTGCGCAGCGGCCGCGAGGGCAATATCGCCTGGTCCAGCGACGGTCATTTGCATTTTGGCGTGATCGAGATCGACGAGCAGGACCTCGATATCGAAGAAGCCGCCGCCAAGGCGTATGCGGAAATCACCGCCTTTGTCAGCGGCAGCCAGACGCCGCGGTTGCTGCGTATCTGGAATTACCTGGACGCCATCACCCTGGGCAGCGGCGACCGCGAACGTTACCGCCAGTTTTGCGTGGGCCGTGCACGCGGACTGGGCGCATTCGACACGGCGCAATTGCCGGCCGCCACCGCCGTGGGCCGTTGCGATGACGAGCGCATCATCCAGATTTACTGGTTGGCGGCCGCCAATGCCGGTATGCCGCTGGAAAACCCGCGGCAGGTGAGCGCTTACAACTACCCGCGCCAGTACGGCCCGCAGCCGCCGAGTTTCGCGCGCGCCATGTTGCCGCCGGCCGGCAGCGACATGCCGCTGCTGTTGTCAGGCACCGCGGCCGTGGTGGGCCACGCCTCGATGCACACCGGCCAACTGCTGGCGCAGCTGGAAGAAACCTTCGCCAACTTCGACGCCCTGCTCGGCGCCGCGCGCCTGCACGCGTCGGCGTTACCCGCGCAGTTCGGTGCCGGCACCCGCCTGAAAGTCTATGTGCGCGAACGCGACGACCTGCCCAAGGTCGCCCAGGCACTGGACGCCCGCTTCGGCGACGCGGTGCCACGCCTGCTGCTGCACGCAGTGATCTGCCGCGATGAGCTGGCGGTGGAGATCGATGGGGTGCATGGCTGAAGGATGCTGTACGTGCGGATGCTGCCGCCCGGGACGACCCGCAGGCCGGCGATCCACTGACACGCGCATTGCGGAGTGCGGGACGCGGCATGCGCCAGGCAGAGACGACCATCATTCTGCGGATTTCATGATGGCCCGAGCACTCAATGCGCAACCCAAGGCCGTCTATACGACTGCAACCGATCCGCTTCGCCCATCGACGCTCACGCTGTGCGCTATTGCAATGGGAGTCCGTACATGAGTTGTTAGACTGCAGGCGACTCACCACCGAGCTTCGGCTGATTTGTGACGCCGAAGGGAATGTGAACCGAAGGGGCAACCGCGCTTGCCGACTCCAGATGGCCAGACTGGTCATCGAAGAAGATGTGCGGCTTCAGCACTCCGAGGACCTTGCCCTTCTCAATTCCGCCGAGAAAGAATGCATCGTTTGCCATGACGCCCCAACTTTTAAGAGTTTTAAGTGCGCGCTCGTGGGAGGGGGCATTACGTGCAGTTACGATAGAAACGCGGACTCGATTTTGGTAATCGGGATTCTGCTCCCGGTGCACCTCCTCAACGGACTGAATCTTTGACACCCGAACCAAGAACTCTTTAAGCGGCCCGGGATTGTGAGGCTGCATCACGTTCTTCACTTCGTGGTCGTGGAACGCCGAGAGACCGGAGGCTTGCATCACCGATTCTGATTCGTCCCCCGCGAGGACACCATCGAAGTCGAACGCTATGCGAAGAGTCTTATCATCTTCATCATCGTCAAACTCTGAATCGAGCACTTGCCCGGCGGGATGGCCAAGGCCAATTGCAGCCTCGACATCTGGCTTATGTCCAGACAGGAAGAGTGCGATGTTGAGAGCAGGAATGTACTCGTAGGGCGACCGCCCCTGCATGAAGATCGCTCTTGTCATCCCTAGGCCGTAGTGCTCAATAGTCTTCATCACCCGCAGGCCAGTATCTGGATCGTTGCGGGAGAGAAGCACGACCTCGACCAAAGGATCCGTGGGATCTGGGCTGAGGTCGTTGAGCGCAAGAAGGCGCTTTATGAAGGGGAAAGCTATTCCCTTAGGCAGCGGGGAGCCCAGGTTCTCTTCCTGATACTTCCGATACTGTTCCTCGCCTTGGCTCCTGAACACGGCATCCGAGTGCCGCAAATCGAACACAGCACTCGATGCAACCCCAATGACCAAGCGATCCTTTAGCTCGTATGGCATCAATCCCCCTCAAAGATCCGTCCTACCGCCTAACGCCTGAATTAAACCGAGTTGCAAAGCACTCTTCGGCTCGAAGAGTTGTCAGGCAGTGAGCGGCCGAAAAAGGTTGGATGGTGCAACCATGCTCCCCAGCACTGCCGCCTGGACCGAGTGTGCCACAGCTTGCCAGATGGAGCTTGCCCAACGATGCCCGGTGCGGGTTGCCAGCGAAGCCAAATGCAACACGCGCAGCGCGGCAATGACGTACAAGGGCGACGCAACGAAGTTGCCGCACCCAGCAACGGCGATGACGACTCCCGAAGCCGACCGCATGCAAGCGAACCGACCGAAGCCGGACCCACCAACAGACGTGCTCCCCACGGCCTAACTCTGCGCGCATCCAGCGCTTGACCAGTGAGCCGTCCGCTCTCATCTGGCCGGCGTGAGCGAGCTGCAGACGGGCTTACCCAGCCTCACTCACCCTTGAGCAAGCCCAGCACCACATCGCGCGGCAGTTTGCCGGTTTCGTTGCGTGGCAATGCGGCGACCTTGCGCAGACGGCGCGGCAGGAACACCGGGTCTACGCTGACGCGCAGTGCGGCCAGCACCTGGGCTTCGTCCAGGGAGGGAGCGACCACCAGCGCGGCGATGCGGCCGACCGCCTGGCCGGAGTCGGGCGCGAGTTGCACGATGGTGCCATCGACCACACCGGGAATGGCGAGCAGGCGCCGGGTGAGATCGGCCAGCGATGCGCGTTTTCCGGCAATTTCCAGCAGATCGGCTTGACGGCCGCGTACCTGAAAACGGCCGTCGTCGGCCACGTCCATCATGTCGGCCAGCAGCACCGGTGTGGCCAGATGCGGCGCATGCACCAGCGTGCCTGCGGCCTGCGTTTCCAGGCGCACACCGGGCAAAGGCGTCCATGCCGCTTCCAGCGCCGTGCGACGCACGGCGAACACGCAGGTTTCGGTGGAGCCGAACATCTCGCGCACTTCACCACCGAAACGCGCTTCGGCCGCAGCGGCGATTTCCGGCGCCATCGGTGCAGTGGCCGACACGATGCCGGCCAGCGGCGGCAGTGCCACGCCGGATTCGACCAACGCACGCAGATGCACGGGCGTGGTCACCAAGACACGCGGCGCGGGAATATCGGCCAGCGCACGCGCCACATCGTCCGGGAAGAACGGGCGCTCGGCGTGCACTGCCAGGGTGGTCACCATCGGCAGCAGCACCGACAACTCCATGCCATACATGTGCTGCGGCGGCACCGTGGCGACCACGTGCGGCACAGCGTCGGTGTGCGCCCACAGGCTTTCCAGCGCGACCAGATCCTGGCGCGTGCTGGTCAGGAAACTGCCCCAGGTCTTGGGATTGGGTTGCGGGCTGCCGGTGGTGCCCGAGGTGAAACCGATCGCCACCAGCGCGTCGTCGGCCAACTGTGGAATCGGGCCCGCAGCCTGCGGCAATTCGGCAGGCAGCTGCCAATACCGCGGCGGCGCGAGCTCCAGGTCCAGATCGCCCAGGCAGTACGCATCGGCGTGGCGCGCCTGCACTTCGCCCACTACCGCAGGTGCACGCGACGATGGCAGCAGCGATACCTGCCCGCGCAGCGCGCACGCGTAGAACGCCACCATGAAACGGTAGCGGTCCTCGCACAAATTCACTGCATGGCTACCTTCAGGCAGCTGCTGCGCCAGACCGTGCACATGCGCGATGAAGGTGGCCAGATCGACCGACTGCCCCGCGCGCCAGGCCAGCGGCCGGTCGAGCGCACCAACAGCCATCGGATGGGAAATAGGGGGAGCAGGCAGGCTGGACATGAAAACCGTCGGTCGCAAGAGCACGCTAGCTTGTCCGCCACCCGCGCTGCTGGCAAGTCGGGAAGTTCCCTCTGCGGCAAACCGCGGCGAGCGCGTCTTGTGTCGATGGCTTGCACATGTGTGTAGGCGGCGTGCGCGTTGTGCGGCACGGCAAATCATCTGCTCGCCGGTCGGAGATACTCCACCGGCGTGGCAGCGCCCAGGAAACCTCGGAACAACTGTTTCGCCAGCTTACGATCAGTCGCTGGGGCAGTCTCCATAACTCGCAAGTCATTGATTTGCAGCATGAGCGACCGCCGCGATCAAGCGGAATCCCAGGTTCGCTCGTAACGCCACGCGTTGTTCAGAGGTTCCGCTGCGATGCACCGGCTCGCTGTGGGTGTGATGGCTGTCGTGCGATGTCTCTGCACGGCTACGTTTTCCAGAGTCCTGCGAAATTTCCCCGGATGCGTCTGCGCTTGTGCCAGCCCGGCACGCGCACGCGTGGCTTCGCCAGCCCAGTAGCGTTGAAGAATTCATTTTTTCGCTGTCGCATCGCACCTCGCTGGTGCCACGCGCTGCGCTCGCCTGCACTGCACGCCTTGCACAGCGCTGGGTATGGTCGTGGCCACTAATCGCGAGCTGTTGGTTGTCGCCCGCACTGCACATCGCCACGTACGCATGACCTGTGGCCCAAGCCCGCTGCGGAGGCGAACTGCTAGGCTTGCGCGCTGTCCTTTGCGTCCCGCCGTGTCCGATGCCCAGATTGTTGCCGTTGACCCTTCTGCTGCTGGCCGCCGCTGCGCATGCGCAGTCTGCCGCCCCGCTCACCATCGAACAGGCGATGGCCGACCCGGACTGGATCGGGCCGTCTGTGGACCAGGCCTGGTGGCAATGGGACGGCAAACAGGTGCAATACCTGCTCAAGCGCGCCGGCAGCCCGGTGCGCGACACCTATCGCCAGAGCACTGCCGGCGGCACGGCCGAACGCGTGGCCGACACCGCGCGCGCCGGCCTGGATGCGGCAAACCCGAGCTACGACGCCACCCGTCAGCGCATGCTGTTCGCACGGAACGGGGACATTTTCCTGCGCGATCTGCGCTCCGGTGCGCTGACCCAGCTGACCCGCAGCAACGAGATCGAATCGCGTCCGCAGTTCGCCAGCGACGGCGGTGCGATCTGGCGCGCGGGCAACAACTGGTACCACTGGCGCGCCGATGGGGGCACCGCGCAGGTGGCGGTGGTCAAGGCCGAGCGCGACCCTGACGCCGCCCCCAAACCCGATGTGCTGCGCGAGCACCAACTGGCCACGCTGGCCACCTTGCGCCGCGACAAGGAGCAACGCGACGCGCTGCGCACGCAGGACGACGCCTGGCGCCGCGCCGATGCCACGCGTGCGGCAGCGCCGGTGTATCTGGGCGATGAGGTGGAGATCGTCGATAGCGCGTTGTCGCCGGACGGCCGCCATCTGCTGGTGGTGACCCAGGCCACGAACGCCGAAGAAGGGCAGGCCGGCAAAATGCCCAAATACGTCACCGAATCCGGCTACGAAGAATTTCAGGAAGTGCGCACCCGCGTCGGCCGCAATGCATCGGTGGCGCACGCGCTGTGGCTGGTGGATGTCAGTGCGGGCACGGCCAAGTCACTGTCTTTCGACCCCCTGCCCGGCATTGCCACCGACCCGTTGGCCGCATTGCGCAAGGCCGCCAAGCGCGACGCACTCAAGGGCAACCGCGCGGTACGTGTGGAAAGCAATGGCGACGGCAGCGGGCCGGCAGTGCACTGGAGCGACGACGGCCGCAACGTGGCAGTGGAAATTCGCGCGGTGGACAACAAGGACCGCTGGATCGCCAGCGTCGACCTGGACAACGCGAAGCTGCAGCCGCGTCACCGCCTGAGCGATAGCGCCTGGATCAACTGGGACTTCAACGATTTCGGCTGGCTGCCCGACAACCGCACGCTGTGGCTGCTGTCGGAAGAATCCGGCTATTCGCAGTTGTACACCATGGAAGGCAACAGCAAACCGCGCCAGCGCACCCGCGGCAAATGGGAAGTGTCGATGCCGGTGCCCAGCGCCGATGGCAGCGGCATGTTCTTCCTGTGCAACCAGAAATGGCCGGGCGATTACGAAGTCTGCAAGCTCGACCTGCGCAACGATCAGCTCACCGAAGTCACTGCATTGAACGGCGTGGAAGGCTTCAGCCTGTCGCCGAACGGGCAGCAGTTGCTGGTGAGTTACTCGGGTAGCTATCTGCCGACGCAACTGGCCGTGGTGCCGGCCACCGGTGGCCAGGCCACCGTGCTCACCGACACGCGTACGCCCGCATTCAAGGCGCAGCCGTGGATTGCGCCGCAGTACGTGCAAGTGCCGTCCAAACACGGTGCCGGCACGGTGTGGGGCAAGTATTACGGGCCGACCACTCCCGAGCCGGGCAAGCAGTATCCGATCGTGATGTTCGTGCACGGCGCCGGCTATCTGCAGAACGTCTCCGAGCGCTACACGCCGTATTTCCGCGAGCAGATGTTCCACAACTTGCTGGTGCAGCAGGGCTACATCGTGCTGGATCTGGACTACCGCGCCTCCAGAGGCTACGGCCGCGATTGGCGCACCGCGATCTATCGCAACATGGGCCACACCGAGCTGGAAGATTATCTGGACGGGCTGGACTGGCTGGTCGCCACCAAACAGGGCGACCGCGCGCGCGCCGGCATCTATGGCGGTTCGTACGGCGGCTTCATGACCTACATGGCGCTGTTCCGCAGCCCCGGCACCTTCAAGGCCGGCGCGGCGCTGCGCCCGGTCGGCGACTGGATGCAGTACAACCACGAATACACCTCCAACATCCTCAACACGCCTGAGCTGGATCCGGAGGCCTACAAGACCTCCTCGCCGATCAACTACGCCGAGGGCCTGCGCGACCATCTGCTGATCGCCCACGGCATGATCGACGACAACGTGTTCTTCAAGGACTCGGTCGACATGACCCAGAAGCTGATGGAGCTGCACAAGGACAACTGGCAGCTGGCACTGTACCCCCTGGAACGCCACGGCTTTACGCGTGCCGATTCGTGGCTGGACGAGTACAAGCGCATCCTCAAGCTGTTCAATGCGCAAGTGAAGCCCTGAATCCGGTGGAGCTGCGGGTGGCGGTCCTTCGATGCAAAGGGACGACGCGCGCAGCGCCCGGGCGTTGCGCGTGTCCTTAGAGCGGCGAACAACACGTCGCGAGCAGCCGTCAGGTGGGCGCGGACGGCGCGCTCAGAACCGCAGTGGACGCGTGGTACATGCCGATTCCGAGCACCGGCCGCGCCCGCCTGGCGGTGAGCGCAGTCGGTTTGTTAGCTGCTCTTAGCTGCGCCTGCGCAATCATGGCCAGAGCGCGCAGCAACCAAGCGCGCAATCCAGTTGCTTCGCACTCACCTGTTGCTACGCGAGTGGCTCTAAGCTTGGTGCAGGATCGGTAACGCGCCATCGCCACGCGTGCACCGCTGCATCGGTCCGCCGCATGACCGGTGCGCCGCCGGCATGGCGGCGCTTCCACTCACCACTGGCGCAGGGAAGGGAAACGCGATGGGCCTGTGGGACCGGTTGTTTGGACGCAAGAGCGCTGCGGCAAGCACGCCGCGCACAGAACCGACCGCAGCACCTGCCGCTGCCGTAGACGCGTCGGAGGCGGCGGCAGCCGAGATCGACCCCGCACTGCAGCCGGCGCTGACGGCGTTTCAGCGCAGCGACCACATCGAAGCCTACAACGCCGCGCAAGCGCAGCTACACCTCGGTGCGGACGCGCAGCGCCTGTGTGCCCTGTCGTTGAGCGCCTTGGACCGCTATCGCGAAGCCTATCCGTACTGGCTGGCGCTATGCGCGCTGGAGCCCACCGCCCACAACGCCCTGCAGCTGGCGACCACCTCGGTGATGTGCAACGAGATCGATCGTGGTGCGCAGTGGTTGCTGACGTTCGATGATCTCAACGCGCAGGAGCGATCGACCTCGCCCGCCATCGCGCGCACCAGCTTCCTCACCGCACTCACCCGTGCCGGCCACGGTGCGCACGCGCTGCCGCACCTGGAATGGTTGCGCGAAGCGTATGCCGGCATGTCGATGACCGACAGCCACTTCCTGTACGTGCGCGGGCTGCCGTTTCTCGAAGCCTTTCTTGAGCGCAGCACAGCGCTGTTGCGCGAATGCCTGCCAGCCGACGCAGTGCCTGCGTGGTACGCGCAACTGCAACCTGCGCTGGATCCTCCTGGTCGGGGGATGGTGGCCGCCCACATCGCATCGCTGCAATGAGCGCCATGCAACCAGCATCGGCAAAGCAGCGCGGCGGCTTCGTAACCCCGTTGGCGTGGGTCTCGTTGTTCCTGGGGGTGGTCAGTGCGCTGGCCAATCTGGTGCAGATCGCAATGATCGCGCTGACGCCAGATGCAGCATCGTTAGGACTGCCAGAAGGCATCACCCTGCCCCCCTCGTGGCAGTGGCTGATCGACCACGCGATGTCGCTCTCTGTCGCCGGGATGGTGCTTTCAGCGGCCTTCTCCGGGTTGAGTTGGGCGCTGCTACAGCGGCGCGAGTGGGCAAGAATCGGCTTCGTGGCGGTGTTGTTGGTGACCGGGCTACTTAATTTCGGCGGGCTGGCGTTGATCGGGCCGTTGTTCGACGGCGTACAAACGCTGTTGCCCGCCGATGCGCTGCAAAGCCCGGAGTGGCCACAACTGCAGGCACGTTTGCAGGCCACCCGGCAGATGGCGGTGGTTCTCACCGGCGTGGGTGCACTGGCAATCGGCGGCATACACGCAGCATTAGCGTGGCGGCTATGTACGCCCGCTGTTCGCGCAGAGTTTTCGTCGGTGGCGTCATTTGGGCGCAAGCAAGTGCCCTAACGTAACATCGCCAATCACTTCAACAATCGGCGCAGTGACGACAATGAAACCATCGGAAGCTGATGCGATAGCTCAGGCGATATTGACGCGGGATCCTGCGGAGCAGGAGGCCTTGCGCCTCGAGCGTGCCAGGCAGGCGCAATGGCGGAGTGAGCAGCGTAACGTTGCAGGCCTAGGCCTTACCGGTTTTGTCGCAGGCGCGGTGGTGGCACACGTCCTCGACGACCGATGGGTGGTCGGTGGATTGGTGGGCAATCTTCTCGGCGCCGGAGTGGCGTGGATCTGGATTTCCATGCGCAATCGGCACCTCAAGTCGGTGTCGAGATCAGATCCGTAGACTGACCCAACGTCATCTCCGATGCATCCGGCAGCTCAGAGCAGACGCGTTGAGGAAACATATCATCGACCGCAACGATGCATTGGCTTGAAACAAAGATCCCACCGCCAGTCGTGATGGTGTTGCTAGGCCTTGCTGCGTTTGCCATCACGCGTCTGGTACCAGCGGTTTCATTTTCGCTACCACTGCGCACACCTGTGGCGGTTGTACTGGGGTGTGTCGGCGTCGCGCTCAATGGCGTTCCCAAGCTTGCGTTCAAGCGCGCGGGTACGACTGTCAATCCACTGAGGCCGGCGCTGGCAACCCAACTGATTACTGGCGGCGTCTATCGTTACAGCCGAAATCCAATGTATCTCGGTCACGCCTTCATCCTGCTGGGCTGGACGTTGTATTTGCACCACGCAGCGGCACTCCTGGCAGTCGCGCTGTTTGTGCTTTACGTGACGCGCTTTCAGATCAGGCCGGAGGAACGGCAGTTGAGTGTCCGGTTTCCTGGCGTCTATGCGGAATTCTGCGCGCGTGTTGGACGCTGGCTATGAGCGGGTGGGGAGACGTGCCTGCAGGATGTCGCGAGCAGGTTGATTCATCGGCAGGTCGTCGAAACGCCCAAGCCGGGCTTTTACTGCCTTGGCGACACAGCGGCAATGGCTCTGAAGCGATCAGTCATCGGGTTTCTGCCTGCAAGGCGTCAAGCCGATGCGCAGCCAAGCGCCGCTCGATCACGGCAACGCATCGACTCACATTGCAGGATGCCTGCTATGCCATCGCTTCATCACGATCCAGCGTGACCACCGTCTGCTGCGCGCGATCGAAGCGTTCGCGGGCGGCGCGGATGTCGGCGTGGTGTTCACCCGCCCAGTTGAGTAGCTGCGAGACCGGACCGAGCAGCGCGATGCCCAGCTTGGAGAGCGCATATTCCACGCTCGGCGGTTTGGTGGCGTAGACCTTGCGGGTGATCATGCCGTTGCGCTCAAGGTTGCGCAGGGTCTGGGTGAGCATGCGCTTGGAGATGTCCGGTACCGCGCGCTGGATGGCGCTGAAACGGGACGGGCCGGGGATCAGCGTCAGCAGGATCAGCAGGGTCCACTTGTCACCGATTTGGTCGAGCACATCGCGCACGGGGCACTTGGTGGCATCGAAGGGACCTTCCAGGGACGACGGCGGCGGGAACAGGGCAATCGCATTCACAGGGGTATCTCACGGTAACCAGGGGGAGCAAAATTGCCTCCTTGCGGAGGTCCGAGCGGCGCTGACATCATGCTGGCGGACACAGAGGTCTAGATAGTAGATCAAATCTCTTATAAGAACCTAAAGGAACGCGTCATGACATCTGCTTCACCTTTGATTCTTGTCACCGGCGCCAGCGGTCAGTTGGGTGCGCTGGTTGTCGAAGCGCTGCTCGGGCATGTGCCTGCGGGCCGCATCGTAGCAACGGCTCGGGACACCGCGTCACTGGTTGAGTTCGCAAAACGCGACATCGCGGTGCGTCAGGCGGACTACGCTATCCCGCACAGCCTGCACACGGCCTTCGCTGGCGTGGGCCGGGTGTTGCTGGTGTCGTCCAATGCGGTGGGCCAGCGCGTGCCGCAACACCGCAACGTGATCGAGGCGGCCAAGCGCGCCGGGGTGGAGCTGCTGGCGTATACGAGCATCCTGCATGCCGATACCAGTACGCTGTCGCTGGCCGCCGAGCATGTGGCCACCGAGGCGCTGCTGCGCGACAGCGGCGTGCCGCACGCGTTGCTGCGCAATGGCTGGTACACCGAGAACTACACCGGCTCGATCGCCGCCGAAGTCGCCCACGGCGCGGTGATCGGCAGTTCCGGCGAAGGCAGGATCAGCGCCGCCACGCGCGCCGACTATGCCGCGGCCGCTGCAGCAGTGCTGGCCGCCGATGCCCCGCAGGCCGGCCAGGTCTACGAGCTGGCTGGCGATACCGCTTTCACGATGGCCGAGTACGCCGCCGAAGTGGCGCAGCAGTCGGGCAAGCCGGTGGCCTATCAGGATCTGCCGGAAGCCGATTACGCGGCAGCGCTGGTGCAGATCGGCCTGCCGGCTGGCTTCGCACAGGTGTTGGCGCAGTGCTCGGCGGCCTCGCGCGGCGGCGACCTGTTCGATGACAGCCACACGCTGAGCCGGCTGAGTGGTCGCTCCACCACCCCGCTGCGTGATGCAGTGGCTGCAGCGCTCGCAGCGGGCTGAGTCGCGGCCGGTACCACTGCGCTGGCGCGCCGTTTGGCACGCAGTGCTTCGCTCGTCGTTGAGAAGGTTTGCCGTGACCGTTTGCGATCACGGCGAACTTGATCGTGCGCCACCGCCTGCGACCGACAGCGATGATCAGTCGGCCGGCGTGGCTGCGTGTGTCGCGATCATCGTCAGCACGCTGTGCCAAGTGCATCGGGCGAGGCGATCGGCGGTGGCGCCTTGATAGCAGCCAATCGACGAACGCGCACAGCTCGGTTGGCCTGCGCGTGGCGCTGTGATCGAGCCGATGAAGCACTGGTTTGCTGATAGCGCTGGACGCTCGGGCAGCCTGGACACTGTGCGACGCACTCCCGGCGCCGCATATGGCAACGTGAACGTGCAGCTGCGCTGTCACTACGCGCGGGCTTGCCGAAACACGATGGTGGCGCAGGCCCACACCGCCGCATCCACACACCCTGGCGAATCCTGCGCGTAATGCCGCGCAGCCATCGGCGATGCGCAATGTCGAAAGCGCGAATGGCGGTGCGCGATCTGCGCCATGCCACGACCACGCGTCCCCGCATGCAGTTCGACTGGACCACCTCCGCCGCGCGGCGCGCAGCTGGGCTCGCCTCACACTGGTCGCATAACTGCCATCGCCGCGACAGGGACGTCCGCCGACGTCACCGAACTGACTTCAAATCGAAATATAACTGCTGCCATGGCTGCTACGTCCGGACGACCGGCGCCCTGGCAGGCGCTTGCACGCCGTGCAGCCGCTCTCTGACAGCACCGGATCGACGTAGCCGCCGACGCGTTTCCCCTGCACGAGCCGGACCAATGAAAAAACGCAATCTCGCCACTACGCTGTGCGCACTCAGCGCCAGCGGCAGCACGCTCGCCGCCGAGCTGGAACTATACGTCGACCGCAAGACCAAGCAGATCTTCGCCGAGCCGGCGCCGGGCCGCGACAAGCTGGGCACCTTCGTGCAGGTGGACGAAAACGGCAAGCTGCCGGCATCGGCGATGCCGGCCGCGCCTGCACGACCGCTGCCGCCTGCGCCAGGCGCCGCCACGCCCGCCGACACCGCCATCGCTCAGGCCACGCCGGCTGCTGCTACCCCGGTCGCAGCGCCAGCGCCGGCCAAGTCCGGCGACACTGCCAAGAAGTGGTACGACAAACTCTGCCTGCGCGGCTACACCCAGATTCGCTACAAGCAGGGCATCGGCGGTGATGCACAAGATCTGCGCGCACCCGGCGACCGCTTTATCGGCGACGACCAGAGCCTGGGTATCCGGCGTGCGCGTCTGGTGCTCAGCGGCGATCTCAACGAGCACGTGTCGCTGTATTTCCAGCCGGATTTCGCGAGCACGCCGACCGGTTCGACCACCTCCAACTTCGCGCAGCTGCGCGATGCCTACGCCGATATCTTCTTCAACAAGAAGCGCGAATACCGCGTGCGTGTGGGCCAGTCGAAAATGCCGTACGGCTGGGAAAACCTGCAATCCAGCCAAAACCGCCTCTCGCTGGATCGCGCCGACGCACTCAACTCCGGCCTGCGCGACGAACGCGATATCGGTGCAGTGTTCTTTACAGCCCCACCGTGGCCAAGGGCCGGTTCCAGGACCTGGTCAAGCGGGATCGAAGGGTTCGGGCGATTACGGCGTGATCGGTGCCGGTGTGTACAATGGCCAGGGCGCCAACCGCGCCGAGCGTAACGACAGCATGCACGCGGTGGTGCACGCCACCTACCCGTTCAAGTTCGCCAACGGCCAGTATCTGGAAGTGGGTGCCGACGCCTACGCCGGCCGCTTCGTGCCGACGGCGGCGGCAGTGAACATCGGCGGCCTCAGTTTCACTCCGGCCATCACCGCCCCCACTGGCTACACCGACCAGCGCGTGGCCGCGCACATCATCTACTACCCGCAGCCGTTCGGCCTGCAGGCTGAATGGACGGTGGGCCGTGGCCCGGAACTGGATGTGGCCCAGCGCCGCATCCGCACCCGTTCGCTGAGCGGCGGCTATGTGCAGGCCATGTTCAAGCACGACGTCACCTACGGCACCTTGTTGCCGTACGTGAAATGGCAGAGCTACCGCGGCGGTTCCACGTTCGACACCAATGCCCCGCGCATGCGTCTGGACGAAGTGGAAGCCGGCGTCGAATGGCAGCCGATGGATGCGCTGGAACTGGTGTTCGCCTCTTCGAAGATGAAGCGCACCGACGTCAGCACCGCCCCGTATCCGGTGGTGGAAGGCGATTTGCTGCGGTTGCAGTTGCAGGTCAATGACTGAGCAACGTGAGTAAACGCCGGTGATGGCTGCTGCCATCACTGGCGCTTTCGCATGCGGCCGCATGCGTTCGCGCCGGGATCTGCATGCGCGCTGGCGCCTGCGCAATGCTGCCCGCCCCGCGCGGCGTTACGCGCTCACTGGATCGCGCATGCGTATCAAGGCCACGGTAGAGCGACTTCCTGGCGGGATGATGTTGGTCCCCCTGCTCCTCGGAGCGCTGTGCCACACGCTCTGGCCACAGGCCGGCAGCACATTGGGATCTTTCAGCAACGGCTTGATCAGCGGCACCGTCCCGATCCTGGCGGTGTGGTTCTTCTGCATGGGGGCAACCATCCAGCTGCGCGCATCCGGCCGCGTGCTGCGCCGTTCCGGCAGCCTGGTGCTGACCAAGATCGCGGTGGCCTGGCTGGTCGCCGTCGTGTGCGCGCCGCTGCTCCCCATCGGCGGTATCCCGAGCGGGCCGTTGACCGGTCTGTCGGTCCTGGCGCTGGTCGCGGCGATGGACATGACCAACGGCGGACTCTATGCAGCGTTGATGCAGCAATACGGCAGCAGTGAAGATGCGGGTGCCGTGGTGCTGATGTCGCTGGAATCCGGCCCGCTGATCTCCATGCTGATCCTGGGCGCCAGCGGCCTGGCCACGTTCGAACCACAGCTGTTCGTCGGCGCAGTGCTGCCGCTGTTGCTCGGCTTTGCGCTCGGCAATCTCGATGCGCAATTGCGCCAGTTCTTCGCGCAGGCGACCCAGACGCTGGTGCCTTTCTTCGGCTTCGCGCTGGGCAACACCTTGGATCTGTCGACAATTGTTCACACCGGCGCGAGCGGAGTGCTGCTGGGCGTGGCGGTCATCGTGATCACCGGGCTGCCCTTGCTGCTGGCCGACCGCTGGCTCGGCGGCGGCGACGGCACCGCCGGAGTCGCCGCCTCGAGCACCGCGGGTGCCGCAGTGGCTACCCCAGCGTTGATTGCCGGCATGGCGCCGCAGTTCGCACCGGCCGCGCCGGCGGCCACTGCGCTGGTGGCCAGTGCGGTGATCGTCACCTCGGTGTTGGTGCCGTTGCTGACTGCGTTGCAGGCAGGCCGGAGCCGGCAGCGCATTGGCTAAGGTCGTTGCGCGTGTCATGCGCGGTGCGCCGGGAGGCGTTGGCCTGCAGCGGTGCGCCATGCATGGCGATGGCGCGATAGCACTTCGCGCAAGGGCTGCGCACAGCCGCTGACGATCAGCTGGAACAACGTGCGCAAACGGCACATACCGATTCCGTGCCTGTGCCCCGCCCGTGCAGCGTTTCGCGCAACGCTGCGTCAGCTGCTCTAAGCCGACAGCTCTCCACGC
The DNA here is from genome assembly GCF_038405005.1 of Xanthomonas sp. JL1. Lineage (NCBI taxonomy): Bacteria > Pseudomonadati > Pseudomonadota > Gammaproteobacteria > Lysobacterales > Lysobacteraceae > Xanthomonas > Xanthomonas sp. JL1. Next base: position 23,547 of record NZ_JBBYGR010000009.1, read on the forward strand.
ACGATCTGCGCACCTGCACTGAGCGCATGGAGCTTGCCGCGCGCGACATGCCGGGCAAGCGGTGCCATGCCGCAGTTGGTGGCGGGATAAAGCTTGTCGGCATCGACGAAGCGCAGTGCTTTCCGCAGTGTCTCTGCCACTTCCTGCGGCGTTTCGATTGTGGTGCTTGCCACGTCGATAGCGCCGACCATCACCTTCTTGCCGCGTACCAGTTCGATCAAATCGATCGGTACGTGCGAGTTGTGGCATTCCAGCGAGATGATGTCGAGCGAGGACGTCTGCAGCTTGGGAAACGACTCTTCGTACTGGCGCCACTCCGATCCCAGGGTCTGCTTCCAGTCGGTATTGGCCTTGATGCCGTAGCCATAGCAGATGTGGACGGCGGTCTCGCAGGTGAGTCCTTCCACTGCGCGCTCCAGGGTGGCGACCCCCCAGTCGTTGACCTCGTCGAAGAAGACATTGAAGGCGGGCTCGTCGAACTGGATGATGTCCACGCCGGCGGCTTCCAGTTCCCTGGCTTCCTGATTCAGGATCTTGGCAAATTCCCATGCCAGTTTTTCGCGGCTTTTGTAGTGCGCATCGTAGAGCGTGTCGATCATCGTCATCGGGCCCGGCAGTGCCCACTTGATCGGCTGACGGGTTTGCTGACGCAGAAATTTGGCATCGTCCACGAAGACGGACCGCGGGCGGCTCACCGCGCCAACCACCGTCGGCACGCTGGCGTCGTAACGATCGCGAATCCTGACCGTCTCGCGCTTGTCGAAATCGACGCCGCTGAGGTGCTCGATGAAGGTGGTGACGAAATGTTGGCGGGTCTGTTCGCCGTCGCTCACGATGTCGATGCCGGCGTGCTGCTGTTCCTGCAGCGCCAGCAGCAACGCGTCCTGTTTGCCTTCGCTCAATTCGGTGTCCTGCAATTTCCAGGGCGACCAGAGCGTTTCGGGCTGGGCAAGCCAGGACGGCTTGGGCAGGCTACCGGCGGTGGAGGTGGGGAGCAGCTTTGTCATGATGGGGATGTCTTGCGTTCTGGTTGATTAGGAAGCGTGGCTGGACGCCCACTGCGCAAGAAGGTTGCCGTAGGGCCGGATGAAATGCTCTTCGGTGAATTTGCCCTGCGTCACCGCGAGCTGGCTGCGCTCTTCGCGGTCGTAGACGATCTGGGTGGACGAATAATCCTGATGCTTCAGGCTCGGCTGATAGATCGCCCCTGCTGCGGAATTGGCGTTGTAGATTTCTGGCCGGTAAATCTTCTGGAACGTCTCCATCGTGGCGATGGTGCCGATCAGCTCCAGATTGGTGTAGTCGCCGAGCAGGTCGCCGAAGAAGTAAAACGCCAAGGGCGCAACGCTGTTGGGCGGCATGAAATAGCGCACTTGCAGGCCCATCTTTTCGAAATACTGATCGGTCAACGAAAACGCGTCCTGCCGGTATTCGATGCCCAGGATGGGATGCCGGTTTCCGGTGCGGTGGTAGGTCCGGCTGGTGGAGACGCTGATGCAGATGACCGGCGGCTTCTGGAAGCGCGCGGTGTAGGCGGCCGAGTGCACGAAATGCTTGAACAGCTTGCCGTGCAGGTCGCCAAAATCATCCGGGATGTTGAAGCCCGACGCGTCTTGGTTGTGCGCTGGCAGCAGCACGCTGAAATCGTAGTCGCGCACATAGGAAGAAAAGTTATTGCCGGCAATGCCCTCGATGCGCGCACCGGTGTGTTGATCGACGATGGTGGGCTTCAATATCTCGATCAACGGAAAGGCATCGTCCGGCGCGCGCTCACCGATGTTCATTTCGACCGAGATGATGTCCAGCTCCAGCGCATAACGGTCGCGCTTGGCGTTATCCCAATGCGCCAGATCGTTGAAGCGGTTGTTGATCATCGCTAGCGTGTTACGCAAATTGTCCTGACGCCGCTGGCCCCTGGCCAGGTTGGCGAAGTTCGTCGTGTTGCGCGTCGTGGCCGAGGGGCGGTAATCCTCATCGAAGCGCAGGCTCTTGATGGTGAAGTTCAAGTCTTGAGTCATTGCGAGCTGATGCCTGGTGTCTAGGATGGGAATGCGCGTCTGTCGCTGCGCAGGTGGTAATGCCGGCGGCATGCAGACCGGGCAGTTGGATCGGTGCCCGCTCGCCGACGGATCTGCCGGCCTGGCCACCGCGAGCTGGCCCTCAGGCTGCGGCCACGTTCTGTGCGGTGATGGAACGTGCATGCCGCGTCAGTTCGATCAGCGGCAATGCCCGCTGCACTGCCAGACTGGCCCGCTCGGCCAGCGCCTGGCTGTGCACGCGGTAGTCCAGGAAGTCCCGGTCGGTCGCGTAGACGCCCAGCGGCAAGGTGCGTGCCTGGAAAAAACTGAAAAGCGGCCGAAGCTGGTGATCGATCATCAAGGCATGGCGGTCGCTGCCACCGGTTGCGGCGAGCAGCACGGGCGTGTCGACCAAGGCATCCTGATCGATGAAATCGAAGAAATGCTTGAACAGCCCGGTGAAGGAACCGCGGTAGACCGGTGTCGCCACCACCAGCACGTCGGCCTGCTCCACCAGGGCAAGCGCCTGCTCCACGGAGCCGGGCAGGTGTGAGCGCCAGGGCGCGCCAGCGAACTGCGGTGCCAAGGCCCCAATTTCGACCAAATGGCGTTCGCACGGCAGCTGCTCGGCGATCAACGCCAGCAGATGCTCTGCCAGGGCGACAGACTTGGAAGGGCGTTGCATCCCGCCGGAGACTGCAACGACGCGAAGTGGGTGTGGCACTTTGACAGTCATGCGGATCAACCTGAGCAGTTGGGAAGTCGTGCAGTACGCTGGTAACGTTTAGGCCCGAATCGATCGGTCATGTCTGGGTCCGAGTCCGGTCGTCACGGCAGCGCCTGAACAATGTGTCCTGATGCTAGGGCCCACATTCGATGAAGTAAAATGGTGTTATTTCAACAATCCATGAATTCGGATCATTTGAGTGCTTGAGCGTATCCACCTCACCATCGTCCAGCAGGTCGAGCAACAAGGCTCGCTGACCGCCGCCGCAGGCGTGCTGAATCTGACCCAGTCGGCGCTGAGCCACAGCATGAAAAAGCTGGAACAGCAGCTGGGCACCGACATCTGGTTGCGCGAGGGACGCAGCCTGCGCCTGACCCAGGCCGGCCAGTATTTGCTGGCAGTGGCGAGCCGGGTGCTGCCGCAACTGGATCTGGCCGAAGAGCGGCTGGGGCAGTTTGCGCAGGGCGAGCGCGGTGCGCTGCGCATCGGGATGGAGTGTCATCCCTGCTACCAGTGGCTGCTCAAGTTGGTGGCGCCGTACCTGGCCACGTGGCCGGACGTGGATGTGGATGTGAAGCAGAAATTTCAGTTCGGTGGCATTGGCGCGCTGTTCGGCTACGAGATCGATCTGCTGGTCACGCCCGACCCGCTGTTCAAGCCAGGGCTCACATTCGAGCCGGTGTTCGACTACGAGCAGGTGCTGGTCGTGGCCAAGAGCCACGCGCTGGCATCGGCGACCTACGTCAAGCCGCAGCAGCTGACCCGCGAGGTGCTCATCAGCTATCCGGTGGATCTCGAACGTCTGGATATCTACAGCCAGTTCCTGTTGCCGGCCGGCGTCACGCCGCGGCGCCACAAGGCCATCGAAACCACCGATATCATGATGCAGATGGTCGCCAGTGGCCGCGGTGTGGCGGCCATGCCGCGCTGGCTGGTGGAGGAATATGCCGCCCGGATGGACGTGGCGCCGGTGCGGCTGGGCGCGCGCGGCATCCCCAAGCAGATCTATCTGGGCGCACGCGCGACGGACATCGCGATCGATTACCTGCGCGCCTTTATCGAACTGGCGCGCGCGCCAGCCAGTGCCAGCGCCTACACACAAGGACCCAACTGATGAACGCCACTACCGAGCGCACGCCACTTCCACTGCCTGACGGCCATACCAAGGTATTGCTGCACTCGTGCTGCGCGCCGTGCTCTGGCGAGGTCATGGAGGCCATGCTCGCCTCCGGCATCGACTACACCATCTTTTTCTACAACCCCAACATTCATCCGCGCAAGGAATACGAGTTGCGCAAGGACGAAAACGTGCGTTTTGCCGAACAGTTCGGCGTGCCCTTCATCGATGCCGACTACGATCGGGACAACTGGTTCGAGCGGGCGCGCGGGATGGAGAACGAACCTGAGCGCGGCGTGCGTTGCACGATGTGCTTCGACATGCGCTTTGAACGTACCGCGCTGTATGCCCACGAACATGGCTTTCCGGTGATCACCAGTTCGCTGGGCATCTCGCGCTGGAAAAACATGCAGCAAATCAACGACTGCGGTGTCCGCGCAGCGGCCAAGTATCCCGGCCTGATCTACTGGGAGTACAACTGGCGCAAGGGCGGTGGTGCCTCGCGCATGATCGAGATCAGCAAGCGCGAAAACTTCTATCAGCAGGAATACTGCGGCTGCGTGTACTCCCTGCGCGATACCAATCGCCACCGTGTGGACAGCGGTCGCAAGCGCATTCAACTCGGCGTGCAGTTCTATGGCAATGACGCGCAGGACGACTGAGAGCGGCTAACAAAACGTAGCGAGCAGTCGTCAGGTGGGCGCGGACGGCGTGCTCAGAACCGCAGTGTCCGCGTGGTACATGCCGATTCCGAGCATCGGCCGCGGCCGCCTGGCGGTGAGCACAGTCGTTTTGTCAGCTGCTCTAAGCCTTCCGTCAGCTAGCGGCGACCATAGCTGGATTTCAGCTTCCCTTCCCGTTTGATCATCGCGCCGCGCCGATGCCACCCCATCATCATGAAAAGACCGCAAGACCCGTGATTTCCATCGACATGCCCAGCCACACTCGTGCCATCACCGATGCTTATTCGCTGGAGGTCAGCGTCAAGGACATCGGTGCGCTGACCAAAGCGGCGCCGCGGCTCCTGCCTGGCTCCAGCATGTTCATTCCCTACCTGCCAGGCCAACACGACGCTGCGCGGCTGGCCGCAGCACAACTGGTGCGCAGCCTCGGCTTCGAACCCATGCCACATCTTTCCGCGCGTCGTATCGGCGCGCCTGAGGAACTGCAGGCATTCGTCGCGCGCCTGGTCGATGAGGCTGGCGTCACACGCTGCTTCGTGATCGCAGGAGATCCGTCCACTCCGAAGGGACCGTTTGCCGACAGCTTGTCGCTGATCGAGACGGGCGTGTTTGAACGCTCAGGCATTCGTACCATCGGCGTAGCGGGCCACCCGGAGGGACATCCGATCATGCGCACGGCAGAGCAATGGGACGTCCTGGAACGCAAGTGCCGCCGCATCCAAGAGCGCGGTATGGCGCCCCTGATCGTGACGCAGTTCGGGTTCGACGCGGACATGGTGGTGACATGGGTGGAAGCGCTGCGCGCGCGTGGCATCCCCCATCCGGTGCGTGTGGGCGTGCCTGGGCCTGCCAGTGTCGCCGTACTCGCACGCTATGCGGCAAGCTGCGGTGTCGGCGCCTGCGCGTCGGTGCTATCGAACTATGGCATCTCGATTGGCAAGTTATTCGGCAACGCAGGGCCGGATCGCTTTGTTGATCGCCTCGCCAGCCGCCTGACGGACGCGCATGGAGATATCCGCCTGCACGTCTTTCCGTTCGGCGGTATCGGCCAGTCTGTGGCGTGGATGGCGCAGTATCGCTCGCGTGCTTCGTCGCAAGATCGCATGAGTTCCGTGCACGCGGATCAGGCCTGACAGCAAACCTGTCCGTGTGCCAACGCTGGAGCACAACGAACGCGCACTGGGCGCGTTTATGGCAGACATCTCGCACGCGCTGCGCACACCGCTGGCGGTGCTGCGCGCCGAACTGGAAGCGCTGCAGGACAGCGTCGGGCCGATGACACCTAACTCACTGGGGTCGCTGCACCAGCAGGTCGGCCAACTGATCGAAGACCTGTACGACGTGTCGCTGACCGACGTCGGCGCACACCGGTCGATCTGGCGGTGATCCTGCGCACCATGCTGGACGGCATGCGTGCGCGCTTTGTCAGCGCGCAGCTGCAGGTGCAGGCGCAGATCGAGGCCGGCCCGCTGCAGGTGGATGGCGATGAACGCCGCCTGCAGCAGCTGCTCGGCAACCTGCTGGAAAACACGCTGCGCTACACCGACGCCGGCGGCACCGAACAGCTGCGCTGCGTCCGCCGCGGCGCGCTGCTGGAATGGGTGGTCGAAGACAGCGCGCCAGGCGTGGAGGCGGACAAGCACGCGCGCCTGTTGGAACGCTTCCACCGCACCGAGGCCTCGCGCAATCGCGCCAGCGGCGGCAGCGGTCTGGGCCTGGCGATCTGCCGCAACATCGCCGAGGCGCATGGCGGTGCGATCAACGCGCAGGCCTGCGCACTGGGCGGTTGACGCATGGTGCTGCGCCTGCCGGCGCTGACGGCATGAGCAGCCTGCCCCCGATCGGGCACGTGCTGATCGTCGAGGACGAACCGCGCCTGGCCGCGGTGGTGGGCGCGTACCTGCACGCGGGCGGCCATTCGCACGACTGGATCGCCGATGGCGCGCAGGCGCTGGGCGCGTTCCGCGCGAAGAAGCCGGATCTGGTGCTGCTGGACCTGATGCTGCCCAACCGCGACGGTCTGGAAATCTGCCGCGACCTGCGCAAGGAAAGCGCGGTGCCGGTCATCATGGTCACCGCGCGTGTGGAAGAGATCGACCGCCTGCGGGGTGTGGAGATCGGCGCCGACGATTACATCTGCAAGCCATTCAGCCCGCGCGAAGTGGCGGCGCGCGTCCAGGCGGTGTTGCCCCGCCATCGCCACGATCCCTACGGCGCACCGGCACCGGGCCTGCATATCGACGAGGACGCCTGTCGCGCCAGCGTGGACGGCCGCGCCCTGGACCTGACCCAGGTTGCGTTCCGCCTGCTGCGCACCCTCGCCGCCGCCCCGGGGCGTGTGTGCTCGCGCGAGCACCGGATGGGCCGGCTCTCCGCCGACCACCGCAGCGTCACCGACCGCACTGTCGACAGCCACGTCAAGAACCTGCGCCGCAAGCTCGCCGACGGCGAGGACTGGGTCCGCTCGGTGTCTGGCGCGGGGTATCGCGTTGAGCCGTCATTCGGGATTCGGGATTGGAGATTCGTATGAGCCGCAGCCCCACGACTGCAACGGTAGTCGGTCAAGCCGCTTGTACCAATCCCGGACCCCGAATGCCCAATCCCCGCCTCAACGAAACACCACCGTGCGATGTCCGTTGAGCACGATGCGATGTTCGACGTGGCAGCGCACCGCACGCGCCAGCACCTGCGATTCGGTGTCGCTGCCCACGCGGACCAGGTCGCGCGGGGTCATGGCGTGGTCCACACGGGCGACGTCTTGCTCGATGATCGGGCCTTCGTCCAGATCTTCGGTGACGTAATGCGCGGTGGCGCCAATGATCTTGACCCCGCGTGCGTGCGCCTGGTGATACGGCTGCGCGCCCTTGAAACTGGGCAGGAAGCTGTGATGAATATTGATCGCGCGCCCGGCCAGTGCACGGCACACGTGCGGCGACAGGATCTGCATGTAACGCGCCAGCACCACCAGATCGGTCTGCAGCTCGTCGACCAACGTGAGCAACTGCGCTTCCTGTGCGGCGCGCGTGGCGGCGCTCACCGGTAGATGGTGGAAGGCGATGCCGTACGACGCCGCCAACGCGGCGAAGTCGGTGTGGTTGGAGACCACCGCGGCAATCTCCACCGGCAGCTGGCGGCTGTGCATGCGGAACAGCAGATCGTTGAGGCAATGCCCCTGCTTGCTCACCAACACCAGCAGGCGCGCGCGACGACGGGCGTCGTGCAGTTGCCAGTCCATCTGGAATTCATCGGCCAGCGCCGCGAAGCGCTGTTGGAGGGCGGCAATGTCGGTCTTTGCCGGCTTGTGGAAATGCACGCGCAGAAAGAACCGGCCGCTTTCGTCGTCGCCAAATTGCTGTGCGTCGAGAATGTTGCAGGCCAGATCGAACAGCAGCCCGGTCACGCGATAGACGATACCGGTGCGGTCGGGACATGACAGGGTGAGGATGTAGTCGGAGCGCATCGGCGCAATGATAGCCAATGCGTGACATCACCGACGCAGTGCTTGCATCGGTAACTTTTTGGCGCGAACGGACACCAACGCCTGGTATGCAACGCGACAGCGTTCGACCTGAGTTTCGTTGCCGCCTGACTTCCGTGCTGCACGAGGTACTCTTCGCTCAGACGTGGTGCCGTAGTCGATCACGCAGCGCAACCGCATGCGCGATTCCGTACACCTACGCAGCGCGGCGGCAAACGCAGCATCAGCCGCCGGTTGATCTCATCCAGCTGCGCAAGCGACGCATCCACCGATGTCTCCATGGCTTCCTGCGTGGTGATGTGCGCACGCAGATGCGCAGGGTCGGACAGCTCGCCACGCACCAAAAACACATGCTCGCCGACTTCACCCAGCTGGCGGCTGAGCACCACATGATCCACCTGATCGACGCCATGCTGCGTGGCCAGCGGCAGCTCACGCGCAGCCATGCGCTCGCTCGCCTCGTCGAAGGGCTTGCCCAACTCGGCATCCAGCACGCTCACCGCTTCGCGGATCTGTGCGAACAGAGAATGGTCCGGGTGCTCGGGATGGTCCGGGCCTACCGGACCTTGGGCGATGGCCGGAGCGTCGGTCATCGTGAACCACCGGCGCAAGCCAGTGCGCGCGGTGCGTGCGGTCGGACCGAGCGTGATATGCAGGTGTCGCATCGCATCCTCCCTGGAGCGGCGGCTGTCGTGAACCGGCATTTTAGAAAGTCTGCTGCATGTTCAGGTGAGCAAGCGGTGGGCCGCCGTGCTTTGAAGCGAAGTGCCTTGCGCAGGGCTGAGGGCGACCAACACAACGTAGCGAGCAGCTGTCAGATGGGCGCGGACGGTGCTCGGTGCGACATGTCCCGCTCGTACATTGCGATTTCTCCGCGCCGTCCACACGGACCTGACGACTGCTGGCTACGTTGTGTTAGCCGCTGTAAATCCGCTGTGCGGTGATCAGGCCACCTGCCCTGCCCGCCGCGCCGAGACTTCCGCCAGTACCGCCCAGTCTGCATGGCCGTCGCCATGCGCGATGGCCTCGTCCAGGCCGGCGCGCAACACTTCGCCCAACGGCATCGGTACCTGTTTGTCGGCGCCGGCCTGGATGGCCAGGTCCACATCCTTGCGACCGAGCGTGGCAGTGAAGCCTGCCGGCAAGTACGCGCGTTGCATGATCAGGCGGCCATAGCCCTGGTAGGCGGGCGCTGCGAACAAGGTGCTGGTCAGCATGCCCAGAAACTGCGTGGTATCCACGCCGTGACCACGTGCCAGTGCGCTGGCTTCGGCCATGGCACCGATGGCGCTGGCCAGGCAGACGTTGGCGGCCAGCTTCGCCGCATTGGCCTGCTCCGGTGCGCGACCGATATGCCAGGTCTTTTGCCCCAATGCATCGAACATCGGCTGCACGCGTGCCACTGCGACGTCATCGCCGCCGGCCAGAATATTGAGCTTGCCGGCCTCGGCCACATCCACGCGCCCAAGCACCGGCGCGGCCACATAGGCCACACCGCGCTCGGCATGCAGCGCGGTCAACGCATGCGCCAGCGCCACCGAAATGGTGGCCATGTTGACGTGCACGCTGCCCGCCGGCAGCGCGTCCAGCACGCCGCGCTCCAACAGGGTCTGGCGCACTGCGTCGTCGTCGGCCAGCATCGAAAACAACAACGGGCCGTGCGCCGCGCCGCACGGTTGCTCCACCACCGTGGCGCCAGCGTCGCGTAGCGGCTGGGCGCGTTCGGGCGAACGGTTCCAAACGCTCAGTTCGAACCCGCCACGCAGCAGGTTGTGCGCCATCGGCAGGCCCATCGTGCCCAAGCCCAGAAATCCTATCGGCATGCGTTGTCCTTGTTCGGTATGACGTCGGGGGTACGGATCAGTTGGCGAACACGCCGCGCGCGTCGCGCGGTTCGCAGCGCAGGTATTGCGGTGCCGGCGTGACCGACGCGCCCAGTGCCGCGGCGGCATGCCACGGCCAGCGTGGGTCGTACAGGATGCCACGCGCCAGCGCGATCGCATCGGCCTGGCCTTCCTGCACAATCGCTTCGGCCTGCGCTGGCTCGGTGATCAAGCCTACGCCGATCACCGGCCTGCTCACCTGCGCGCGAATCTCCTGCGCGAACGGAATCTGATAGCCCGCCTGCAGCGGAATCTGCTGGCGTGGATCGAGCCCGCCGCTGGAGACATGGATGTAGTGCGCACCGCGTGCATCCAGCGCCTGCGACAAGGCGATGCTCTGCTGCACATCCCACCCGCCTTCGACCCAGTCGGTGGCCGAGATGCGCACGCCAATGGCGATTTTTTCGGAGACTGCCGCACGCACCGCATCGAAGATGCGCAGCGTCAACCGCATGCGATTTTCCAGCGACCCGCCATACGCATCGCTGCGCTGGTTGCTCAAGGGCGACAGGAATTGATGCATCAAATAGCCATGCGCGGCATGCAATTCGATCAACTCCAGGCCCAGGCGCTCGGCACGTTGTGCCGATGCGACGAAGGCGTCAACCACAGCATCGATCCCCGCCTGATCCAGCGCCTGTGGCGCCGGCTGCCCTGCGCGAAACGGCATCGCCGATGCGGACACGGTCTGCCAGCCATGCGCATGATCGGGTGCGATGGCCTCGCTGCCTTTCCACGGCAGATCGGTCGACGCCTTGCGGCCGGCATGCGCCAGCTGGATGCCAATCGGCATCGGCGACCAGCGTCGTACCGATTGCAGTACCTCGGCCAGGGCCTGCTCGGTCGCATCGTCGTACAAACCAAGATCGGCGTAACTGATGCGCCCTTCCGGCACCACCGCAGCCGCTTCGAGAATCAGCAATCCGGCGCCGGATTGCGACAACGTGCCCAGGTGGATGCGATGCCAATCGGTGGCGCAGCCGTCCTGTGCCGAGTACTGGCACATCGGCGCAATGACAATCCGGTTGGCGAGCGCGAGCGGACCGAAGGTGATGGGAGAGAACAACTGGCTCAAAGCGGCATCCACAGCTGACATGGGTGCCTATTGCACTGCGCTGCGCGCGCCGGCACAACCGCTGCGATGGATCGCTGCGTCATGCAGAACGCGCACTGGCGTCATTGACGCGACGTGCACGCAGCAGGTCCGTCGACCCGTGCAGGAACGCCAGCGCCTGCGCGCACGACTGCTCCACCTTCAACGTCAGCAGTTCGTCCGCACGCGTGTGCCCGACGTTGAGCGCGGCAATCGGCAAGCCATTGCGCGCGGCGGTCTGCACGAACCGGAAGCCGGAATACACCATCAGCGACGACCCCACCACCAGCACCGCATCGGCCGCCTGCAGGTGCGCGAATGCGCGCTCCACCCGCTCGCGCGGCACGTTCTCGCCGAAAAACACCACGTCCGGCTTGAGCACGCCACCGCACACCGGGCACGGCGGCACCACGAAATGCTCGAAGGCCACATCGTCCAGATCGGCATCGCCATCGGGCGCTTGCGCGGCCTCACGCGCTGCCCAGCCCGGATTGGCCTGCTCGAGCAACAGTTGAAATTCGGTACGTGGCATGCGGCGTTCGCAGCCCATGCAGCGCACCACATCCAGCCGCCCATGCAGATCGATCACCGCCTGGCTGCCGGCGGCCTGATGCAGGCGATCCACGTTCTGGGTGAGCAGCACTTCCAACTGGCCGCGCGCTTCCAGCGCAGCGAGCGCGTGATGGGTGGCGTTGGGTTGCGCCAGGCCGAACCGCGGCCAACCGACCAGGCTGCGCGCCCAATAGCGCTGCCGCGTGGACAGCTCGCCCATAAAGGCCTGAAACGTCACCGGCTGCGGACGCTTCCAGCCGCCTTGCAGATCCCGATAATCGGGAATGCCCGAATCGGTGCTGCAACCGGCACCGGTGAGCACGAACAGGCGCTGATGGCGCTCGATGAAGTCCTGCAGCGCGTGGTCGTCGTGGGCGGGGACAGCAGTCATCTGGCAATTCCGGAAACGATGGGAGCACTGTGCACCGGCAGCGCGTCGTTCGCCCGCTACGACGCAACGTCGGCGGCCGGATCGGCGCGCGCGCAATAGCACAGCATCACACCGCCGTCGGCGGAGTGACGATGCGCACGTGACGCGCAACGCATCGCACTGGATGCAAGCCTGGAGACGGTACAGCATCACACCAGGGCCGCGCAGCTGATCGCAATCCGCCCGGGCTGCCGGCCGGGGAGTTGCCGACAGCGTTCAATGTGCGGCGCGTCTCTGCTCGACAAACTGCAGCAGATCCTCACAGCAGCAGGCAAACCAGCAGATAGCGCACCGGCAGCATGCGGATGGCAGAAGAACGGACCGACATCCGGTGAGCTCCAGACCAGAAGCGCCGCCATCCTCCGGCCTCACACCAGGGTGAGGGTCAAGCCTTGCGTGCAACGTATGCTTGCCGCATGGCCGCGTCTTCCAAACCCTTGCTGAGGATTGGCGCGCTGACGCTGCAGACCGGCGCCGGCGTGCGTGCGATTCGTCACTACGATGCGCATGGATGGCTGACGTCCTCGCGCAGCGCCAATGGCTATCGGGTCTTCCCTGCAGCGTGCGTTGCACAGGTGCGGGGCAGATTCAGCGGCTGATCGCCACCGGCTTCAGTCTGGACGACAGTCGCGGTTTCCCCGATTGCATGCGCCTGGTGGAAGGCGCGCAGATGTGCCCGGAAACCGCACACACGCATCGCGCGCGCCTGCAATTGATCGAGCGTCAGCTGGCCGACCTGGAGCGGCGGCGTGCGCGTCTGTTGGCAACCTTGGCACAAGGTGCGGCGGCTGCCACGTCTTATGCATCGCAAACCACCCGCAAGCGGGCACGCCAGAAGCGTCGGTCGATCTGCCTCACTCGCCCCGCACAGGATGTGGCGCAAAGCGCCCGTAGGGACGCGCGTCGTCGGCGCGTTGGCGCAGGATGTAGGCCGCCGCAAAAGCGATCGCCAACAGCGTCAGCCACATACCGACCAACGCGCCCCAGCCACCGTGCTGCCAGAACCAGCCGCCGAGCGCGCCGATCGTGCTGGCGCCGGCGTAGTAGGCCAGCAGATACAGCGACGCGGCATGGCTGCGATGCGCGCCACCGAGCCGGCTGACCCACGCGCTGGCCGCCGAATGCGCGATGAAAAACCCGATCGTCAGCAGCACGATGCCAGCCACCACCACCGCCAACACACGCGCCAGGGTCAGCGTCACGCCGAGCACGCACAACACGATGCCGGCGGTGACCACCGGCCCGCGCCCGAACCGGTCCGACGCTGCACCGGCCACCGACGAGCTGACGATACCGAACACATAGGCGCTGAAGATCATGCCGATCTGGCTCTGGCTCAAGCCGAATTCCGGCCCACCCAGGCGGAAGCCGGCGTAGTTGTACAGGCACACGAATACACCCATCAACAGGAACGGCAGCGCGAACAGAAACGGCAGATTGCGGTCGCGCAGATGCCCGGCCCAGGCGCTCAGATGGAAGCGCAGGTTGATGCCGTGCCGGCGCACGAAGTTGCGCGACGGCGGCAGCAACCAGAAGAACGCCAGCGCACACAGCAGATCGAACCCGCTCAACACCGCCAATGCGGTGCGCCAATCGGTGTGGTCGGTCAGCACGCTCATCACGATGCGCCCGCTCATGCCGCCGAAGGCATTCCCGGCCACGTACAGGCCGGTGGCCGCACCCATCTTGTTGGCCGGCAATTCTTCCCCCAGGTACACCATCGCCACCGCCGGCACCCCGCCCAGCGCGATGCCGGACAAGGTGCGTATCACGACCAAGGCGCCCCAGTGCGGCAGGAATGCCGCGATCAGGTTGAGCACCGCCGCGATGGCGATGGACGCGAACATCAGCCCACGCCGACCGAGGTTTTCCGACACTGCGCCAGCGCAAAAGATCGCCAGGGCCAGTGCACCGGTGGCCAGCGACAACGGCAGCGAGGCGGTCGCTGCGTCCACCTGGAAGGCGCGCGCGAATTCGGGCAGCACCGGCTGCACGCTGTACAGCAGCGAGAAGGTGGCAAAGCCGGCCAGGAACAGTGCCAGGCGGATGCGCAGCGCTGCGAGTGCGTCGGCGCCGGCGCCGGCGACGGTACTGGGGGATGGGTGGAGCAGCGGACCCGGACGGCGATCGGAGGAAGGCACAAGCGCGCACTTGAGACGTAGGATGGCGAGTATTCGCCCGCCGCCACCCCCTGTCCAATATATGATTCCGGCAGTTGTCATATCTGGAAAAGATGGATGGAACTGCGCCACCTGCGTTACTTCCTGGCGGTCGCCGAAGAAGGCAACTTCACCCGTGCTGCCGCGCGGGTGGGCATCGGCCAGCCGCCGCTGAGCCAGCAGATCCAGACGCTGGAACGCGAGCTGGGCACGCCGTTGTTTCGGCGCACCCACAGCGGGGCCGAGCTCACCCTGGCCGGCGAGGCATTCCTGGGTGAAGTGCGCCGCGTGCTCGCCGATGTGGAACGCGCTGCCGAAACCGCACGCCGGGTGGCGCGTGGCGAATCCGGGCGGTTGCGCCTGGGCTTCACCGCCTCGGCCGCCTTCAGCCCGGTGGTGCCGCGGTTGATTCGCGATTTCCGCCGCACGTGGCCGCAAGTCGAATTGCTGCTGGACGAGACCAATACCGCCAGCCTGCTGGTGGGGTTGGCCGAAGGCAGGCTGGATGCGGCGTTCGTGCGCTACGGTCTGAGCACGCCAGCGGATCTGCAGTTGCTGCGCTTTACCGACGAGCCGATGAAGATCGCCGTCCCCGCCGCGCACCCCCTGGCCACGCGCAACAGCGCCCCGTTGGCGGCACTGGCCGGCGAGCCTTTCATCCTGTTTCCGCGCAGCTTCGGCTCCAGCCTGTACGACGAAATCCTGGCCGCCTGCCGCGAATCCGGCGTGACCCTGCGCATCACCCAGGAAGCGCCGCAGATGTCGTCGATCATCAATCTGGTGGCCGCCGAACTGGGCGTCTCGGTGGTGCCTGCCTCCACTGCACAGCTGCAGCGCCCCGGCGTGCGCTATCTGGATATCGAAGGCCATATGCCGCTGGCGCGCCTGGCCCTGGCCGTCGCGCCGGCTGCATTGGAGACCACACCATTGGTGCGGCATTTATGGGCGTTGGCGGAGTTGATCTGAGCGTGCTTGGCGGTAGCGGACGAACGCTCAGTGGCGCTTGCTTCCGCTTCGCGCAATGGCGTCATCGCAGCGGTTTGGCACATGGCTGGGTCATTTCGTGCATGCGCATGCTGCTGCACCGGGCAAGGTCAGCGAATCGAGGTCAGTGCAACGCTGCCAAGCGGATGTCGTAACCTGGGATCGGCGTCGGTCACGTGACTGCTTGGGCTACCGGAACGACTGTGCAGGCATCAGGTGGGTGCGGCCGGTACTCGAAATCGGCATCACACGCGTAGAGTGCGGCTCCTGGTCGCCGGGTGCGTCCACCTCACGACCGCTCGCTACGGTTGTCTAGCCGCTCTTACGCGCATGCTGCGGTTCTCTGCGCTGTTCGCCTAGCCTGATGATGGCGCGCTATTTTCAAAAATACGTGCAACATCGGCTTGACCTCAACCGCGATTGAGGTCGTTCAATGCCGGCTTTCCACCAATTTTATTGCCATGCATCTCCGTCATCTGCTGCTGCCCTGCCTAGACCCTGGCCTGACGCTACGTTTCTACCGCGATGTGTTGGCGTTGCCCGTGCATGGCAACGCCGTCCGCATCGGCTGGTCCACGCTGGAATGCGTGCAGGCGCAGCGTCCGGTGGGCAGCGTGCTCTGGCCTTCAACGTGGCACCGTCGCGCTTGCAGGCGGCTGCGCAGTGGATCGGCGCACGCGCCACCCTGCTGAGCGATGCACAAGGCCGCCAACACGTCTGGAACGGCTGGCACGACGATGACACCCACTGCCAGTCGGACGTGGCCGGTGCTCGGTGCGGCATGTAGCACGCGAGCGC
Organism: Xanthomonas sp. JL1; assembly: GCF_038405005.1. Classification (NCBI taxonomy): domain Bacteria; kingdom Pseudomonadati; phylum Pseudomonadota; class Gammaproteobacteria; order Lysobacterales; family Lysobacteraceae; genus Xanthomonas; species Xanthomonas sp. JL1. The sequence continues at coordinate 39,469 of NZ_JBBYGR010000009.1, forward strand.
TGCAATCCCTGCGTGCCGGCCGCACCCACCTGACGACTGCTCGCTACATTTTGTCAGCTGCCCTTCGCGCCGGCAGGCTCCGGCAAGCGGAAGAAGGCACGTGCCGCTGCCGTGCTGTTGGCAGCGGTCACGGCCACATCTTCGCCACGATCGCGTGCCAGTTCTTCCACGATATGCGACAGGAACATCGGCTCGTTGCGGCGGTCCTTGGGCATCGGCTTGAGCGTGCGCGGCAGCAGGTACGGCGCATCGGTCTCGATCATCAAGCGGTTGGCCGGAATGTTGCGCACCAGCTCGCGCAGATGCGCGCCGCGGCGTTCGTCGCAGAGCCAGCCGGTGATGCCGATGTAGTAATCGCGGTCCAGATACGCAAACAGTTCCTCGCGCGTGCCGGTGAAGCAATGCACCACCGCGGCACCCAGGCGGCCTTCGAAGCTGCGCATGATGGCGAGGAAATCTTCATGCGCGTCGCGCTGGTGCAGGAACAGCGGCTTGCCGTTATCGGCAGCCAACTGCAGCTGGCGTTCGAACGCCTTGTGCTGCGCCGGGCGCGGCGCGAAATCGCGGAAGTAATCCAGCCCGCACTCACCCACGGCCACCACCTGCGAATGCGCCTGCAGCGTCCGCATTTCCGCTTCGCATTCGGCGGTGCATTCCACCGCATGGTGCGGGTGCACACCGGCGGTGGCGTACAGGAATCCGGGGTGTTGCTGCGCCAGTTGCAAGGCCAGTGGCGAATGCTCGCGGCTAGCGCCGGTGATCACCAGCTGCCCCACGCCGGCATCGCGTGCGCGCTGCAGCACCGCATCGCGATCACGGTCGAACGAGTCGTGGGTGAGGTTGGCGCCGATATCGATCAATTGCATGTTGCGTGTGTCGTGTGGGAGTGAGCCGGGTAAGTGTAACGAGCGTGGCGGTTTGCATGCCTGCTTGGGTCGGGTGGCTCGGGTGGCTCGCGCCGTCCCCTCACCCCACCCCCGCTCCGCGGCGCAGGCGCTCCAGGGCACGCGCGCCAGTGCCGCGCAAGCCGTGCCGCCTCGCTCCGTAGTGAGAGGGGCTACCATTTCCTTCTCCCGCCGGGAAAAGGTGGCGCATAGCGCCGCACCATGGCCCGCGCATCAGATGAAAGCGTCCATATGTCGCAAGACGGCCGTACATGAGGACACTTAGCGAACCCAACCGCGGCAACTTCGGCGATCGGTGTGCGATGCTTAGGCACGCCAATGGCGATCCATCCACATGTGCGTTGCGTCTAACGCGTCGTCGAATCTACTCAGGGAGTGCAACATGACAGACCAAGATCAAAATCAACCGTCGCTGGAAGACGTCAAGCTGGCGTTCGATGGGCAGAGCGTGGATTGGTATCTGCAGAAGTTGGTCGGCATTGCCAACACGTCGAACGTGCAGTTTGGCGTCACGCTATTTCTCGAAGGCATCGTCATTTCCGGCCAGTTGGTCAGCGGCAAGCGGTATTTCGAAGCATTCGCGCAGGAGTTCTCTGCTGCCTATCCCGGCCCGGCCGATGAAAAAGAAGAGATCCGTCGCGCGTTCGCCAGCCACGCCAGCATCTACGACTTCGAAGACGATGCGCAGCAGGGCAGCACGCCGCCGCAGTTCATCCACCTGATCGAATCGCGTTGCTTCTCGCCCGGCGGCCAGCCACTGCCCAGCAACCGCGGTGTGCTGTGGCGCGGCAAGGTAAATGCGGTGTCTGGCTTCACCCTTGGGTCGCTGTCGGCAGACTAAGAGCAGCTGAAAAATGACTGCGCAGCCGTCAGGCGGGCGCGGCCGGTGCTCGGAACGGCATGTACCATATGCGTACACTGCGGTTCTGAGCGCGCCGTCCACGCCCACCTGACGAGCGCTCGCGACGTTTTGTTAGCCGCTTTAGCCCGGCAAGTGCCGCCTTGGTGTGCGTTGCGCGTCATCTCACATCGTTGGCGTGCTGCGCGTCGCGCGGCGGTGCGTTTTTGACGTAACGGTCGAACCATTCCAGCATTTCGGCCACCAGGTCTTCATTGGATTCGCGTGCGCTGTACCAGTGCGGTTCGAAGGGCAAGAGCACCAGGCGTGCGGTGCCACCGTTGCCCCGAATGGCCTGAAACAAGCGCGGTGCCTGGGTGGTTTCGGTACCGGGGTTTGCATCGTCCATGCCATGCACGATCAACAACGGTTCGTTGATTTTATCGGCGTGGAAGAATGCCGACGCTTGCGCATAGACGTCCGGCGCTTTCCAGAACGACCGACGTTCGCTCTGGAATCCGAATGGCGTCAAGGTCTTGTTGTAGCTGCCGCTGGTGGCGGCACCGGCGCGAAACAGATCTGTATGCGCCAACAGATTGGCCGTCATCAACGCGCCGTGGCTATGGCCGGTGACGCCGATGCGCTGACGGTCGACCACGCCCAACTCCACGGCCTTGTCCACCGCGGCGGTGGCGTCATCGACCAGTTGCTGCAGGTAGGTGTCGTAGGCGGTCTTGGGGTCGCCCACGATAGGGAAAGCGGCATCGTCGATAATGGCGTAGCCGGCCAATAGCAGCAGCTGGTAGTAATTGAGACGAGTGAAATCGCGCTCGCTGGCGCCGCTGACCTGGCCAGCTTTGGAGGGATCGGCATAGTCGAGCGGGTAGGCGTACAGGATGGCCGGCACGCGCGTGCCTTCCTTGTAGCCGGGCGGTGTGTACAGGGTGAACGACAAGTCCACGCCGTCCTTGCGCTTGTAGCTCACCAAACGCTTCTTGATCTGCCTCACCAGCGGGGTCGGGTCCGCGAAATGCGTCACCGGCGTGGCAGTGGACGCAAAGGCGGCTTCGCCCGCAGCCGGCGCCGGTAGCGGTTCGCCCAAGGTCCGCACATACACGTTAGGCGGGTCGGTCAGCGACTGATGCCAGGTCAGCAGGCGCGACGTCTCGTCGCCTGCAAATCCGAAGAACACCTCGTCCACATGCGCGTCGCTGCGAAACAGCCGCTGGCTCTTGCCGGTGGCAAGCGTGTAGCGATCCAGAAACGGCCGGTCGCCCGCGGGCGAGGCGCCTTGCCCACTCAGGAACAACGCACCTTGCGCCTCGCGCAGCACGGCTTGGCCGTTGGCGAGCACGCGCATTTCGGGCAAGCCGGGATCGGCATACAGATCGTCGGTGGACAGGTCGAACAACACGCGCTCGCCAGCGCCGGGGCGGTCGGCATCCACGAGCGTGGTGCGCCGCCAATGGCGATTCTCGTCGTACTCGTCCAGCAAGGCTTGCCCGCCTTCTGCAAACCACGACAGGCCTGCATACCGCTGCTGCACGCGCGCAAGCGCGCGCGGTTTGGCGGTGAACGGTGCCGCCAGCGTCATCAACGTATCGCGAGCGGGCACGCTGGTTTTCCAGTCGCCGCCGTCCAGCGCCTCGGCCCAGACCAGCGTGGCTGGTTGATTGGCACGCCAGGCGTAGGCGCGTGGACCGGTTGGCACGCCCTGCACCGGCACCCGGTCCGCGACCGGCAGATTGGCAAGCACACGCTCGTTGCCAGTTTCCAGGTCCAACACCGCCACATCGTGGGCAAACCGCGCATAGGTGGTGACGTAGGAATACGGCGGCTTCAACCGTTCTACCAGCACGTGGCGACCATCGGGCGCGCCATCGACGTTGCTGTAGACCGCAGGCGTCCCGAGCTTGCGCTGACTGCCGGTTGCCGCATCTACCGTGAGCAGTTGCGCGGTGGCGTAATAGGTGAACAACGCCTCGTCCTGCGGACTGGACAGCGTATCGCGGGCCTCATAGGTGCTGCTTTCGCCCTTGCCCTGGATGGTTTCCTTGACCTCCGGGCCTGGCGGCACCGCCGCCTTGCGCGGTGCGGGACCCAGATCCTGCGGCACGGTCTTCAACAGCAGGGTGCTGCTGCCGCCCAGCCATTGGATCTCGCCGCCAAGCACAGGATTGAGCTGCACACCGTCGATCTTGCGTACCTGCCCGGTCGCAACGTCTCCCACCCAGAGTTCGACATGGTCGGCCGCCGTATTGTTGAAGGCGAACCGGCGCCCATCCGGCGACCACACCGGCAATGCCGGACAGGCGCCGGCCGGCAAGCTCACGGCCGTCTGCTTGCCGCTGGCGATATCCACCAGGCTGAAGCCCTCCAGGCAGGAACGAATGCCGTATCCGTTGGACATGTCGTGGCGACTATGCGTGCGCGGCTCCACGCGCACGCCGGCCAGCTTGAGATAGGGCTCGGCCACCCGTGCGATCGGCGGATACTGGGTGCGCTGCACCAGCAACAAGGTCCTGCCGGTAGGATCCGGCCGCGGCGATGGATTGAGCGGCGCGCGCATCACGCTCAGCAGCGGCTCTGGCGGCTGCCGGTAACCGCCCTCCGGCGTCCCTGCAAACGCAGGCAACGGCATCAGGATGACGAGCACGAACAACGCTGTCCATCGGTGCGAGGCGATCATCGGCATATCTCGGCGGTTATCCCAGTAGGTTAGCATGCCCGATTGCCCTGCAATCTGCGCCTGCACGCATCCCTGCCGCTGCATCCGCATTGCGGATACAAACTGACCGCGTTATCCCGCTGCTCTGAGCGTACGCGAGAGAACATCACTGATGTAGTCGGCAATCTGCACCGCATGCGTCTCCAGTGCAAAGTGCCCTGTGTCCAGCAGGTGCACTTCGGCCTTTGGCAGATCCCTGCGGTAGGCCTGCGCGCCAGCCGGGATAAAGGCTGGGTCGTGCTGGCCCCACACGGCCAGCAACGGCGGCTGATAAGTCCGAAAATACGCTTGAAATGCGGGGTACGCTGCCACATTGCTGCGGCAATCCAGAATCAGGTCGAGCTGGATCTCTTCGGCACCCGGGCGCGCCATGTACGCGATATCCAACGTGTATCAACGGAACGCGACACTAGGTGGCGCATCGCTCGGCCAGAAGCACCGCCGCGCTCAATTCACCACCTGATTAGCACGCACTTTCAGCGGTGAACATGGTGACATCACGCAGGGCCCGCTCGGACCACGGCTTGCTGGCGGCTGCGGCGGGCAGCAAGCTGGGCACCAGCCGGGTCAGATCGAAACGGCGGTTGAACCGCCACATCGTCTCTGCCAGGGAGCGCTGGGCGTATTTGGCGAATTTGAAGGCGTGATAGGCACCGTCCAGCGAACGCTTTAGGTTGGACAACACCACGTTGACCCAGCGTGCGTTCTCTGCCTCGCAGCGACTTCGACCGCTGCCTTCGATCACCGTGTGCGCGTGCTCGGCTTCCAGTGCTCGAAACGCACCGAGTCCATCACTGTAGACATCTGCTCCAGGATGCAGGC